>JALVKK010000133.1 GCA_027033875.1 Flavobacteriales bacterium | reverse complement strand
AGAAGAGCTATCGCAATCCTGTCGAACCAAACTTTCCAAAGCACGACGGATATGTTGATCACGGTTATAAGTACAGATGATTACGGATAAAAACATTTATTGATTTCAGATTTCAGATTTCAGATTTCAGATTTGCGATTTCAGATTTTAACATTAGATTTATTTTACCGGCCAATGGTGCCAAGGAATACGAATCAAAATCAACAAAAATGCCAATCCGTATGATAATATAACAGCCATATATTTTTTTTGTGATGAGACGGCATTTTTCATCCGTTTATAGCCGTAATAAGTCAATAACCAAGCTGCAAACATCATAACCGGATGCTCTAAAACCAACAAGCGGTCAGTAGCGTTTTTCATATAGACACCCATTTGTCCGTGTCTGACACCTTCAAAATAATTAGAGGCAAACCAAGTAATAATACCTAATAATACTTGTATCGAAAAAACAATCAGAGTAAAACCGGCTAAACGAAATTCACGCGTAAAATTAAAAACCTTATTATTGATAATTGCCCGTATATACACAATCAGTGTAACAAAATACATCAAAACAAGCATGTATGCCCATGAGCCATGCAAAAACTTTATCATATCACTTTTTTTTCGACAAAAATACAAATAAATTACCTGTTTGTTAAAGAGATATTTTATTGCAAACAAATAATAATACAACGACAGTTAACAATTAAAATATAGGTTCTACTGCCATTTTTGTCTGTTTTATCCCAAAAAATAACTCATATAAATTTCATATTCACAAAAATATTTGTATTTTTGCAAGCTGAAAATCATGAAGATGAATACCTTGAAATCGTATGATATAAAATTCAGCGGTCTGAAAAACGGAACACATCTGTACAAATTTCACCTTGACCGCCGGTTTTTTGAACATTTTGACAATGATGATTTCGAGCAATGCGATATTGACATAACAATAGAATTAAACAAGAGTGAACGGTTGTTGGAATTTAGCATTCACAACAAGGGGACAGTTCAAGTTCCCTGTGATATCAGTGGAGAGTTGTTTGATCAAAAGTTTGAAGGCGAGTTGGAATTTATCATCAAATTCGGCAACACATACAACGACGACAGAGATGATTTGATTTTGATTCCGTACAATTCACACTTGTTTAACATCGCTCAACAAATTTATGAATCGGTTATATTAAGCATACCGGCAAAACGCATTCATCCCGATATACTTTCCGGAAAAAAAATTGCCGACAATGCAAAATATATCGTCAATTATGATAGAAGTTCATCGATAACAAAACAAGCCGAAAAAAAAATTGACCCGCGATGGGCGGCATTAAAAAAAATATTAACAGATAAAAAGCAATAAAGATGGCACATCCAAAGAGAAAAATATCAAAACAAAGAGGCCGTAAAAGAAGAACGCATTACAAAATAAATATGCCTCAAATAGCTATTGATTCTACAACCGGTGAAGCACATTTGTATCACAGAGCGCACTGGCACGAAGGCAAATTATATTACAAAGGAAAAATTGTAATTGACCCGGAGCAAGAAGAAGCATAATTATTTCAAAAAAAACAAACAAAAACGCCATTTTTCCAAAAAAATGGCTTTTTTTGTATAAAAATACAAAAAAACAGTTTTTTTCTATGTTTTTTTTTCTATTTTGCCCGTTAAAACAAACAAATAACTAACTAAATTTTATCAATATGGATATCAAAGAAGTACAAAATCTCATAAAATTTGTAGCCAAATCCGGTGTCAGTGAAGTAAAAATCGAAGATAAAGATTTTAAACTGACTATCAAAAACAAATCCGATTACGTACCGACAACACAAGTCGTTGCTCCGGTAGCCGCTACGGTTCCGGCTGCCATTCCACAAGCACCTGCTACGGCACCTGTTGCGCCGGTTGCCGAAACCTCCAAAAACGAAACAGATGATTCTAAATACATTACTATAAAAGCCCCCATTATCGGAACTTTTTATCGCAAGCCGGCACCCGATAAACCGCCTTATGTCGAAGTAGGCGATTCTATCAACGAAGGTGAAGTGGTTTGTATAATCGAAGCGATGAAACTTTTCAACGAAATTGAATCTGAAATTTCCGGTAAAATCGTAAAAGTTTTGGTAGAAGATGCAACACCTGTTGAATTTGACCAACCATTATTTTTAGTAGAGCCGATATAGTAACCAAAATGTATTTATATGTTTAAGAAAATATTAATTGCCAATCGTGGTGAGATAGCCCTGCGTATTATCCGTACTTGCAAAGAAATGGGTATTAAGACCGTAGCGGTTTATTCTACGGCCGACGAGGATAGCTTACACGTCAGATTTGCCGATGAAGCGGTCAAAATAGGACCGCCTGCCGGAAGCGATTCTTATCTGAATATTCCCAATATCATAGCAGCTGCCGAAATTACTAATGCCGATGCTATCCACCCTGGATATGGTTTTTTGGCCGAAAATGCGAAATTTGCCAAACTCTGCGAAGACCATAATCTGAAATTTATCGGACCCACTCCGGAAATGATTAACCGGATGGGCGACAAAGCAACTGCCAAAAAAACAATGAATGAAGCAGGTGTTCCGACTGTCCCCGGTTCCAAAGGTTTGTTAGACTCTTATAAAGAAGCCGAAAAACTCGCTGATAAAATAGGCTATCCCGTTATGCTTAAAGCAACTGCCGGCGGTGGTGGTAAAGGTATGCGAGCTGTTTGGAAAAAAGAAGAACTTCAAAAAGCTTGGGACGATGCCCGACAAGAATCAAAAGCCGCTTTCGGAAACGATGGTATGTATTTGGAAAAACTTATCGAAGAACCCAGACATATCGAAATACAAATTATAGGCGACCAATTCGGTAAAGCTGCTCATCTATCCGAAAGAGACTGTTCCATACAACGGCGTCATCAAAAATTGATAGAAGAAACGCCTTCGCCTTTTATGACCGACAAACTACGGGACAAAATGGGTGAAGCTGCCGTAAAAGCTGCTGAAAGTATCGGATATGAAGGCGTTGGTACCGTTGAATTTTTGGTCGATAAACATCGGAATTTTTATTTTATGGAAATGAATACCCGTATTCAAGTTGAACACCCGATTACAGAACAAGTTATCGATTACGATTTAATCAGAGAACAAATAAAAGTCGCTGCCGGTGTTCCTATTTTAGGCGTAAATTATTATCCGAAACTTCATGCAATTGAGTGTCGAATCAATGCCGAAGATCCTTACAATGATTTTCGTCCTTCACCGGGTGTTATCAAAACCTTCCATGCACCGGGCGGACACGGTGTCCGTCTGGATACTCACGCTTATCAAGGTTATACTATTCCGCCTTATTACGACTCTATGATTGCCAAACTCATTACAACTGCTCAAACTCGTGAAGAAGCCATCGAAAAAATGAAACGGGCATTAGACGAATTCGTAATCAAAGGGGTCAAAACAACCATACCCTTTCATAGACAATTAATGGACGATCCGGAATTTATAAAAGGTAATTATACTACTAAGTTTATGGAAGATTTTGAACTAGATGAAAAATATCTG
Organism: Flavobacteriales bacterium; assembly: GCA_027033875.1. GTDB lineage: Bacteria > Bacteroidota > Bacteroidia > Flavobacteriales > Flavobacteriaceae > WGBX01. Next base: position 1,119 of record JALVKK010000133.1, on the reverse strand, counting down.
AAAGAATATGAAAAAAACGTTAAGTAATTTCTTTTAATTGAAATTTTACGTCCGATGTCTAATACCAGATATCGGACGTATTTTTATATATTTTTTCTACTGCCTGTTTATATCAAAAACAAATATTTATTAGTCTAATAAATCGTTTCTTTTTCTCTGTATTTTTGTTAAAAATAACTCGTTTTAGCTACGGCTATAACTGTGTTGGCATTTATTAAAGAAAGAAAAACGAAAAATTTCAACTGCAAAAAAAAACAATATATTTGAATATTTTGTATCTTTGAATAAATATAATTATAGTGACAATTAAAGAAAAATATATCAATCCTTTTACCGATTACGGTTTTAAAAGACTGTTTGGCGAAGAACCAAACAAAGATTTATTGTTAGATTTCTTGAACGAGTTGCTAAAAGAACAAGAAGGTAGAATAACCGAATTATCCTATTTACCGAGTGAAAAATTACCAATTTCCGTTGGCGACAGACGAGCAATTTTTGATATTTATTGCACCAATGAAAAAGGGGAACAGTTTATCGTTGAAATGCAGAAAGCCGAACAAAAATTTTTCAAAGACAGGACTATTTTTTACGCAACATTTCCCATACAAGAACAAGCAAGAAATAAAGACAGATTTTGGACTTTCGAATTAAAAGCCGTTTATACTATCGGCATTTTGGATTTTGTATTTGAAGAAAGCGACCCTGATAAATTTCGCCACGATGTAAAATTAACCGAACAGGAAACCAAAAAAGTATTTTACGATAAATTGACCTTCATTTATCTTGAAATGCCAAAGTTCAACAAAACAGAGAAAGAACTGGAAACCCGATTTGATAAATGGATGTTTGTGCTTAAAAATTTACCCAGACTTGAAAGAATACCGGTTGCATTAAAAGAAAAAATATTCTTAAAATTGTTTGAAACAGCGGAAATCGCAAAACTCAAACCAAATGAATATAAACAATACGAAGCGAGTGTAAATGCATACCGAGATATAATAAATATCAAAAACACGTATCTTGAAAAAGGAAAAATTGAAAGAAATTTTGAAATAGCTAAAGAGATGCTTGAAAAAGGATTAAATCTATCATTGATAAGTGAAATAACAGGATTAACAG
>JALVKK010000132.1 GCA_027033875.1 Flavobacteriales bacterium | reverse complement strand
ATCATTTCCGTAGCACGGTCTTTCAAGGGCAAACCGCTTAATCCGCCGTTCCCTATCTTATCTATTTCCTGTTTACCGTATGATAAATTGTAACGTTGTGCCGTTGTGTTGACAGCTACAATACCGTCAATTTTAGTTTGTTCTATTATATTTAATGTATCGTCTAATTGTTCCCAAGTTAAATCAGGTGAAATTTTGAGTAAAATGGGTTTTGGTTTGTCTTTTGTCGCATTAATTTTTTTTAGTTTGGACAGCAGTTCCAATAAACTGTCTTTGTCTTGCAATTCTTTCAAGTCTTTGATATTCGGGCAGCTGACATTCACCGTAAAATAATCGACGTAATCGTGTAATTTTTTGAAAAGCAGGATATAATCATCGTTAGCTTTGTCGTTGGGCGTATCTGTATTTTTACCGATATTCGCCCCGATAATGATGTCCGAACGGCGTTTTTTTAGATTTATAATGGCATTTTCAACGCCTTTGTTGTTAAATCCCATCCGGTTGATTAAAGCTTTGTTTTTAGTAAGGCGAAACAAACGCGGTTTAGGATTTCCGGATTGTGGACGGGGCGTAACAGCTCCTATTTCGATATGCGAAAAACCGAAATTTGACAAGGCGTCAATGGCTTCGGCATTTTTGTCAAAGCCGGCGGCTAATCCGATACGGTTTTTAAAACGCAAACCAAAGACTTCTACAGGTTTTGCTTCGTTTTTGGGCATAAAAAAAGTCCTTAACAGGACTGAAAAAAAGGGGATACGGTGACCGAATTTTAAAAAACTTAAAATTTTGTGATGAACCGCTTCGGGGTCAAATAGGAATAAGAATGGTTTGATGATAATTTTATACATTCCGTTTGGTTTGGACAAAGGTAAGATAAAATTTGATAAGTCAGTTGTGTCGGAATATCATTGTTGATAAGTTTTGAGTTTTGTTAATAATTTTTTCTCCTGTTTTATAAATCAGGAATTTTTAAAAACATACATAAATTGCAGAAAACCAGATATTTATAATTATTCTTATCTCATTTTACATTTTTTGACCCGTTTGGTTATAAGGTGAAGTAAATTTGAATATAATTTAATTATTATGTTCAAAAATATATTTATTTATTCTATTTTTATCTTGTCGGTTGCATACATCAGAGGGCAAGATTTAACGCATATCAAAGATAACAAAGCTTTTCAAGTTTCAGGCGGGATTTCTACCGGATTAAATTATATGGATAATTCCAATCTTACGGATGCGTATAAACCTTTTTCGTATATAGTCAACCTGCGACTGACGCCGTCGGTATATGGGTTTAGTTTTCCGTTTAGTTTTTCATACAGTCAAATGAACCGGAGTTTTTCGCAACCTTTTTACCGTTTTGGGATGAGCCCTACTTACAAATGGGTAAAACTTAATTTGGGCTACCGCAATACGGGTTTTTCAAAATATACCGTTTACGGTCAAAAATCTTTGGGAGTCGGGGTGGAATTACATCCGGGCAAATTCCGTTTTGCCGCCATGACAGGAAAATTTCATCGCAATAAATCTTTTCGTACCATTAATCCATTACCTATTGACCAAGAGGAATATACCCGAAAGGGCTATGCCTTTAAGATTGGGTATGGAACTAAAAAAAATTTTTTCGACCTGATTTTTATGCAAATAAAAGACGATACTTCATTATTTTCCGATACTGATAAATATAAACCCGAAGCTAATGCTGTTTTGTCTGCCAATACTAAATTTGATATCACCAAAACGCTGCGATTTAAATTGGAAACCGCAGTGAGTGTATTGACGCAAAATATGTTAGTTTCCGAATATGCCTCGGAAGATGTAGCTTTCGGATTATCACGTGCAAAAGATTTTTTAAACTTGAATAGGTCATCATCTGTCAGTTTTGCCGGAGACGCTTCGTTAGATTTACACCTGCGAAAATTTTCAGCAGGATTACAATACAAACGTATCGAACCGGGCTTTCGCAGTTTGGGAACCGGATTTATCCGCGACGATTATGAAAGTTATCAAATCAATACGGGGTATCACGTCAGCAAATTCAGTATTCGTGCCGGTATAGGGCTTTTGCACGACAATCTGCGCAATACCAAAATGGCTCAAACCAATAGAATTATCAATAATATATCGCTAAATTATAACCCTACTCAAAGTTTCGGCATTACCGCCAATTATACCAATTTCAGTACTCAACAAGCCGAAGGACGTTTGCCTTTGAATGATACTATAAAACTTTATCAAGTCAATAAAAATATCAGTGTGATGCCGCATTGGCAAAAAGCCGGAAAGAAATATACACATTATGTTTCCGCCAACCTGACCTATGCCGATATGGTGGATAAAAACGAATTTAGTCAAAACAGTGTGCCGGTACAATCTAATACGGCAATGTTGCAATATATGATGACGATGATTCCACTGCAAATGAATCTCGGAGGAAATTTTTCCTATATAAAAAATACCAGCATTGTAGGAGACAATGTGTTTTTCGGTCCTACGCTAAATGCCGGAAAATCCTTTTTAAAAAACAAATTGCAAGTACATGCGGCTATTACGTATTTTATGACCCGAATGATGAATAATAACGGAACCATGATAGGCTTAAATTTTGGAAGTGCCTACCGGCTTTCCAAAACACAAAAAATCCGTTTTCAATATTCTTTTACGACACAATCCTACGAAGGAAGCAGCAATTTTAACAATATCAACCGGTCCAGAGCCAACTTGACCTATCAATATAATTTTTAAACCTGATTATTATGAAAAATTTTCGTTTTTATGTTTTGTTAATCAGCGGTTTTTTGTTTGGAATGTTTAGTCTTTCCGCACAGCAAGTTGCCGTAAATTTACAAGTAACACCACCCTATTCGCCTTATTTGAGCGATTATACCGACACGCCGAATAAATTAATATTAACTCTGACTTTAACTTCGGGTACTGCAAATGGTTTAGACGTCTATATGCAAGGAGAAATAACCGGTGAATCCGGCATTTCTATCAATACCAAATCCGATTATAAGCCGGCAACACCTATTCATCTCAACTTGAATATGCCTTATTATGTAACCGTAGATATGATTGCGGATATGTACGCACCTGAAAGTATAGAATATACCGGTATTGAGCCGGAAGATATAACCCGCAACGGAGTATTACCCGAAGATGTATATCAAATTTGTATCCGGGTTTTTGATTACAATACCGACAATCCCGTATCAGCGGCTTCGCCTTCGGGTTGTAGTGCGCCGTTTATCATTTCGTATCTCGATACGCCTATGTTTACAACCCCGACTTGTGAAAGTACGGTTGAACCGCAAAATCCTCAAAATTTATACATCAATTGGACAACACCGCCTACGGTATCGCCTATCGGTATTCATTATTTGTTTAGAATGGTCGAAATTGATGCCAATGCCGGTTTAGACCCAGAAGACGTGGTCAATAACGAAAACTACCCTTCTATTTACGAAGAAGATGTCCTAACGAATTTTGTGATGCTGACACAAGATAAAGTACAATTGATACCGGGCAACATATATGCTTATACCGTTAAAGTGATAGATGACAATCAGTTAAATTTTTTTAAGAATGACGGTGTCAGTGAAGCTTGTTGGTTTGTTTACAAGCAAGAAGAAACAGCGACGGAAACCGGTAGTGATACAACGTCATCGGAAAGTGATATTATTTCGGAATACCAAAGTCAATTTGAATTGATACCGCAAACGCATATCAGCGGTAGAATGTTTTACAAACTTCCTAATAATAATGCGGTCATACAACTGCCGGGCGGTGGTAATCCGCAACAACAACAAAATTTCCAAGGGATTAATTATTTTGATTTAGGCAACTTAACCTTGCAAAATTCCGGTACACCTAATAACAATTCTTTCAATTTTACTTTTGTAGGCAATTCGTCAGGTAATTATTTATCAAATTTACCGCCACCTTTTACGCGTGGTATGCTGCACCAACAAACAGAAAGTATTGGTAACGCTCAACCTTTGGCAAATACCAAACTGCAATTGGTCGTGCGTTTGGCGGTTTTTGAAGATGATAACGATTTTCCGGTTTATAAAAAAGGGGATGTTAGAGGACAAATTTTTGGCAGGGGAGAATTTCAAGGGATTATCGGACCGCCTTTAAAAGATTTGGACGGCAAAGTAGTACCTGATCATGTGGCAATTCGTGATATAGTTTTAGATGTTACCGAAACGGATGCCAACGGTAATTTCAGCTTTGATTTTTCCGAAGATTTTATTACTGCCGCTTGTCAGTTGGTAACTGTATCAGACGCCGGAGATGCCGTACATACCAATAATCCCGTGAACCAAGTGATGATTGACCAAGTTGATGCCGTTATCAATCCTGCCGGAGATATATTAAGTCAGCAACAAGTAGGTGGACAAGGCATGCAAACTATGAGTGCTCATGTGGACTTGCGTGCTAGCGGACAATTAGCTTATTTATGCTTGAAAATAGAACCGGTCAACGAAAAATTCTGCGCCCCCGATGTCGATATCTTTGCCATGCCCGGTGATGTGGTAGATGTAGGCAATCAGGTGAGTTTGATTAAAACTTTTAATGCCGAAATATTGGTAAAATCCGACAGCTCGACCCCGCAAATCAACGGAGCTGGCAAGCCGTTAAAACAAACTAC
>JALVKK010000131.1 GCA_027033875.1 Flavobacteriales bacterium | reverse complement strand
GATTGATTTTCAAGACGAGCGCATCAACGGCAAAGTCAGTTACGGTTTAATCAAAACCTATCAGGTAAAATATCCCGGACCGGTCTTTTTCAAAAGAGCCGTAAAAGTCAAAAACGGCAAAGTGACCATTCCGTTTAAGCGTTTAAAAGGTAAATACGATTTTATCAACTGGGAACAAACCGGTAAAGCGCGTATCGGTTATCGCTTAATTGATGATAAAGGACAAACTATTTACGACGGACGTCTCAATCTCAAAAAAGACAAAAACGGACTGTTTCAGGAAGATATATATTTAATAGAAGGACCTTTTATCAATCAAGTTACGGATGAAAGTTTGGCAATTTCATTCAAAACAAACAAAAATGTCATAGCCCAAATTCGAATCGATGATCAAGTGTATTCAGATCCTGTTCCCGTAAAAAATCATGAAATCAGCATAACGGGACTCAAACCGCAAACTACATACAATTATACCGTTTTATACGATGATTGGAAAGAATCTTACCAATTTACAACTGCTCCCAAAAATGGTTGTCGTAGCAAATTTACCTTTGCATACGCTTCCGACAGTCGTGCCGGTCAAGGTGGTGGTGAACGTAATTTGTACGGGGTCAATGCTTATGTATTAAAGAAAATGTTGATGTTTGCCGGCTACAGAAATGCTGCTTTTTTTCAATTTACCGGGGATTTGATGTCCGGCTATAACGGTAGTAACGACAAACAAAATCTGCAATTGCTCAATTGGAAACATACCATTGAAAATTATTGGCATTACCGTCCGGTTTACGTAACCATGGGTAATCACGAATCTATTGAACGAATCTTTAAACGCACCGGTTATAAAGGACATTCATATTATTTAGGACATTTGTTTGTCGATAAATTTCCGTTTGATAAATATAGCGCCGAAGCGACTTTTGCCGATAATTTCTGTTTACCTGTCAGCGACCTAAAATCAGAAGACGGCAGCAAATACGACCCATCTCACAAAACAGAAGATTTTCCGTCATACAAAGAAACGGTTTATGATTACACTTACGGCAACATGGCGATGATTGTGATGAATTCCAATTATTGGTATGCTTCATCGACAGACGATATTCCTGTAACTTCCGGCAACGTACACGGATACATCATGGATAATCAACTGCAATGGCTCAATAAAACCATCAAAAAATATGAGGCGGACAAAGATATAGACCATATTTTTGTAAGCTTTCATACACCGGCATTTCCCAATGCGGGACATATGGATGACGATATGTGGTATAACGGCAATAATCAAATCCGTCCTTATGTTGCCGGAAAGCCTGTTGATAAAGGCATCATAGAACGTCGTGATGAAATTTTGGATATTTTGGTTAATAAAAGTGATAAATTTGTAGCTTTACTCTGTGGCGACGAACACAATTACAGCCGTCTCAAAGTTGATAACAACACGCCTATTTATCCCGACAATTGGACCGGTCATAAAATCAAATTCAAACGTCCTTTTGTACAAATAACCAACGGAAGTGCCGGCGCTCCTTATTATTCGCTCGAAAAAACACCATGGCGACAATCTGTTAAGAAATTTTCTACTTTGCATGCTTTGATGTTATTCAATGTAGAAGGACAGCATATCGATATGGAAGTGATTAATCCGGATACGTTTGAGGTAATTGAAAATGTCAGATTGCGTTAGAATTCTTTAAAAAGAGATTTCTCACTACGTTCGAAATGACAGTAGTACTTTCAACTTTTAACTTTATAAACTTTCAACTCTCTTACCTGTACGGTCCAAAATCATTTTCGATTTCTTCGAGCAATTGTAGATAAGATTTGTAGCGGGATAGCGGTATGGTACCTGTTTGAACGGCAGGTTTAACGGCACAGCCGGGTTCGTTCAAATGCCGACAATTATGAAATTTACAATTCGTTTTGTATGTAAAAATTTCAGGAAAATAGCCGTCTAATTCTTCCGCTTTTATATCGACTACACCAAAGCCGCGAATGCCCGGTGTATCAATAATGTGTCCGCCGAAAACCAAATCGTGCATTTCGGCAAAAGTAGTCGTGTGTTTACCTTGACGGTGTGCTTCCGAAATTTTGCCGGTTTTGATGTTTAAGTTCGGATCAACGGCATTGATTAATGATGATTTTCCCGAACCGGAATGTCCGGTAAACATGGAAGTTTTACCGGTCATTAAGGCTTTAAGTTCATTAATATTGTAACCGGTTTCAGCAGATAATTCCAGTACTTGATAGCCGGCTGTTTGATAGGTATCCTTTAAAGTTTCTTTTCGTTCTTGTAAGTCGTTGGTGTTCAACAAATCCATTTTGTTGAGCAAAATTATTGCAGGAATATTGTAAGCCTCAGCCGTTACCAAAATACGGTCGATAAATACGGTTGTTGTTACGGGTTGCATCAAAGTTACCGTAACGAATACCTGATCGATATTCGCTGCCAAAATATGATATTGTTTGGATAAATTGATAGACCGTCGCAATACATAATTTTTTCGCGGATAAATATGTGTAATAAGCCCGGTATCTTTATCCGGTTCCAAATGATAATCAACCATATCGCCAACAGCAACGGGATTGGTTGTTTTGATACCTTTGATACGAAATTTGCCCCGAATACGACAAAGCATTTTTTTACCTGCTTCGCTCTTAACGTCATACCAACTGCCTGTAGATTTGGTTACGATGCCTATCATTTTTTTCCGGATTTTAAACGCTTAAAAAGATGGTGTTGCAGTTTCAGACTTTCTTGATGCAACAAGCGAAACAATTGTTCTACGAATTTTTGATTGATATCGTTTTCGCGTGCATTATTTTTGGCTCTATCCAAGATGTTCAGCCAACGTTCTTTTTGATAAATGGCAACATTTTCTTTGTATTTCAACCGGCCGATTTCTTCAATTTTGTTTTGACGATTTTTCAGCAACTGCACCAATTCCGTATCTATATCGTCTATATCTTTTCGTAATAATTTAAACGATTTGAGCAAGTCGGCATCAAACATTTTATCTTTCGGAAGTACAAATTCCGGAATCATCGCAGCCAGTTCGTCAGGTGTTATTTGTTGCCGGGCATCGCTCCAAGCCTTTTCGGGGGCTATATGGGTTTCTATCATCAATCCGTCAAAGAGTAATTGAACGGCAGTTTGTGCAATATCAAACACATTCTCGTGCTTACCCGAAATATGCGAAGGGTCGTTGATTAAGGGAAGAGCGGGGAAGCGGGTTTTTAAATCAATCGGGATTTGCCACAAAGGCTCGTTGCGATACGGCATTTTTTTATAACTCGAAAATCCGCGATGAACAGCGCCTATCTTGTCGATTCCCGCTTTATCGATACGTTCCAAAGCCCCGATCCAAAGGGCTAAATCGGGATTGACCGGATTTTTGATCAATACAATTTTATCGGTACCTTGTAAAGCATTAGCTATTTCTTGAACGGCGAACGGATTGACACTGGTACGGGCGCCTATCCATAGCACATCGATATCATATTGAAGGGCTAATTCCACGTGATTGGGATTGGCTACTTCAACCGCTGTCAATAAACCGGTTTCTTGCTTGGCTCGTTGCACCCACTTTAATCCGATAGCACCGACCCCTTCAAAATTGCCCGGACGGGTACGTGGTTTCCAAATACCGGCACGCAGTATATGACCACCTGCTTTTTTGACACCTTGAGCTGTTGCCAAAATTTGTTCTTCGGTCTCTGCACTGCAAGGACCGGCAATAAATAAAAGTCCTTCACCGGCAATATCTCGACACCAACTATTATAAACCGTGTTTATCATAAGTACAAAAGTACAATATTTTGAAATATTTTAACACCTTATTGTGATTGAAAACGGACTAAATACAGCATAAAAACTCATCCTGTATTTTTGATATTGAATATTAAATATTAAAATTAATATGTTTGTATGGATTTTATGATATTTGTTTAAAAAAAATCAAATATTTTTTGTAATTTACATCAAAAAAAAAATAAACCATGCAAATCATGAAAACAATCATTGTTCTTTTATTAGCTTTTACTTTGATGACTTCCTTTCAATCTTGCAGAAAGGAAGAAGAACCCGACAAGACAACAGCCAAAGAAATTATTACTAATGATAGTTGGACTTGGGTTAGATTTGAATTTTTTGACACAGATGAAAACTTGATCAGCGAAACAGAACCCAATACAAAATGGGTTTTTACACCAACCAATGACTATTTTATTTATGATACCGGAAACTTTATATACCAATATGGTGACTGGCAATTATTAGATAATGATTCTAAAGTTCATATTAAAGAACATTCCGGTTTATATGATTATACTTTTGACATAGATGAATTAACTGAAAAAAAATTCACTCTTACGTATACCGTTATTACCGGTCACGGTACATATTATTTTGAAAGATGATTGTATTGTTTTATTCAATATAAAATAGCTTCTCTTTCATAATATTCCCAATATACGATAAAATTTATTATATTAACTATTATTTAATTTTTACTAATTTAAAATAATCTAAATATGAAAAAAATCCTTGTTTTGTTATTTGCTATTGCAATGATGCCTACTTTACAGTCTTGTAAAAAAGACAACGAAGAACCTGAACCTTCTGCTAAAGAACTACTTACCAAAGATAAATGGAACTTTGTTAAGGTAGAAAGTTATGATAGCAGTGGAAATTTAACTGATACGGATACTCCGGATTCCAAACTGATATT
>JALVKK010000130.1 GCA_027033875.1 Flavobacteriales bacterium | reverse complement strand
TAATGCTTGATTCCCATAAATATAATCAAATCATAATCAATTGAGTATAAAATAAATAGTTTGATAATATAAAGAATTATTGTAAAAACTTGACAAATGGGGTAGCTTTGTTGTATATTTGCCCGCTATTTTGTTAGAGCAAATAAACAAGTTAAACTTCAATATATTTTATGAAATTATCACAATTTAATTTTAATTTACCTCCGGAATTGCTAGCCGAATACCCTGCCAAATGTCGGGATGAATCGCGTTTGATGGTTATTCATCGTGATACGGGAAAGATTGAACACAAAGTTTTTAAAGATGTTTTGGATTATTTTGATGAAGATGATGTTGTTATATTGAATAACACAAAGGTTTTTCCGGCTCGTTTGTATGGCAATAAAGAAAAAACCGGTGCAAAAATAGAGGTGTTTTTATTAAGAGAGTTAGATGCTGCTACTCGACTTTGGGATGTTATGGTCGATCCGGCTCGTAAAATAAGAATAGGTAATAAATTGTTTTTTGATGAAAACGAAACCTTGGTAGCAGAAGTTATAGACAATACGACTTCAAGAGGTAGAACCCTACGTTTTTTGTATGACGGTACTTACGAAGAATTTAGAAAAAAGTTGAAAGAACTCGGGCAAACCCCTTTACCAAAATATATCAAACGGATTCCAACTGTTGAAGATAAAGAACGTTATCAAACTATATTTGCCAAACATGAAGGAGCGGTTGCTGCGCCAACAGCCGGTTTGCATTTCTCGAAACATTTAATCAAACGTTTGGAAATCAAAGGGGTACATTTACCTGAAGTTACACTTCATGTAGGTATAGGTACTTTTAATCCGGTTGAAGTAGAAGATTTGTCTAAACATAAAATGGATTCGGAACAGTATTTTATTAATCAAGATGTAGCCGATACGGTTAATAAAGCTATCAAAAGCAAAAAACGTGTTTGTGCTGTCGGGACAACGGTTATCAGAGCTATGGAATCATCGGTTACGGCTGATAATTATTTGCGTTCATATAACGGTTGGACTAATAAATTTATCTTTCCACCTTATGATTTTAAAATTGCCAATGCTTTGATCACCAATTTTCATACACCAAAATCGACGCTCTTGATGTTGGTAGCGGCTTTTGGCGGTTATGACCTGATTATGGATGCATATCAAGAGGCCATTAAAGAAAAATATCGTTTTTTTTCTTACGGTGATTCTATGTTGATTATTTGATTATTAGGACTCAATATATCATAAAAAAGACTGTCTCATTATTTTGAAACAGTCTTTTTTTTATGTAAAAGATTAAACATAAAATATTAAGCTAAGCTTCACTTCCGCGGCCGAAATTAATCGGAGGCATGCCGCCTTTTTCATAATCTTTAATTACACCGTGAACATTTTCAAAACGTTTGACGTTGTCACTTAATGCTCGTGCCAAACGTTTGGCATGTTGAGGTGTTAAAATGATTCGTGATTTAACTTTGGCTTTCGGAACTCCCGGCATAATATTGATAAAATCAACGATAAATTCGGAAGCTGAATGATTGATAACCGCCAGATTGGCATAAATACCTTCGGCTACTTCTTCTGTTAATTCTATATTAATTTGTTGCTGTTGTTTTTTTTGTTCACTCATAATTATTATTTATTGCCGGTTAATCCAGCATATTATCTTGTAAGGTTTCAATAATCATTTTGTCATAATCTTCTTTTTGAGAAACGGCTATATTTTCATATTCTTTTAAGCCTGTTCCTGCCGGAATTTTTCGACCGACAATGACGTTTTCTTTTAAGCCTTCCAAATGATCTATTTTAGCTCTTATAGCCGCTTCATTCAAAACTTTAGTTGTTTCTTGGAAAGAAGCAGCCGAAATAAAGGATTTGGTTTGCAGCGATGCTCTTGTAATACCTTGCAAAACTGGTGATGCTTTTGCCGGAATGACATCACGGGTAACGACCAATTTTTTATCTTGACGTCTTAACATAGAATTTTCTTCACGTAATTGTCTCGGAGTTACCAATTGACCGGCTTTCAGATTGTCGGAATCTCCCGGATCTTCAATGACTTTCATATATGAAATACGGTCATTTTCATCGATAAAATCAAATTTATGAACTAATTCTCCGGGTAAGAAAGTTGTATCTCCCGAATCTTCAATCATAACTTTTTGCATCATTTGTCTGACCACGACTTCAAAGTGTTTATCATTGATTTTTACACCTTGTAGTCGATAAACTTCTTGTACTTCATTTACCAAATACTGTTGAACAGCGGAAGGTCCTTTAATTTTCAGTATGTCGTTGGGAGTAATAGCTCCGTCGGACAGGGGTGTTCCGGCACGAATGAAATCATTCTCTTGTACTAAAATTTGATTGGATAGTTTAATCAAATATTTTTTGACATCGCCGGTTTTTGCCGTTACGATAATTTCTCTGTTTCCACGCTTAATTTTTCCGAAAGAAACCACACCGTCAATTTCAGAAACAACAGCAGGGTTAGACGGATTTCGTGCTTCGAATAATTCGGTTACACGAGGTAAACCACCTGTAATATCACCTGCTTTAACCGATTTTCTCGGTATTTTAACCAAGGCTGTTCCTTTTTTTATTTTTTCGCCATCTTCAACAGTGATACGTGCGCCAAACGGCAGGTTGTAGGAACGTAATATATTATCTTTATGATCAACAATCTTAAGAGTCGGAATTAATTTTTTATTTTTACTTTCGGTGATAACTTTTTCTTCCCGATTAGTTTGATCGTCTTTTTCAATTTGATAAGTAATACCGGCAACAATATTTTCATATAAGACTTTACCGGCAAATTCAGATACGATGACCGAGTTCCAAGGGTCCCATTCAGCAATTATTTCACCTTTTAGAACTTTATCCCCCGGTTTTTTATACAATTTTGCCCCGTAAGGTAACTGGTGTGTACTTAAAACGGTATTGTTTTTACTGTCTGTTATTTTCAATTCAGAAGTTCTTGAAATAACAATATCTACATTATCTTCTTCATCTTTTACGGTTTTAAGTTCGTCAATAATGACGGTTCCGTTAAATTTTGCCAAAATATTGGATTCTTCCGAAACATTACCGGCAACTCCTCCTTGGTGAAAGGTTCTCAGGGTCAATTGCGTTCCGGGTTCACCGATAGATTGTGCAGCTATAACGCCAACAGCTTCACCTTTTTCAACCATTTCTCCGGTTGCTAAATTACGTCCGTAACATTTGGCGCAAATACCGTGTTTGGCTTCACAAGTCAAAGGCGAACGTACTTCAACCGAAGTAATACTGGTTTTTTCTATTTTTTCAACTATTTGCTCGGTAATCTCTTCTCCGGCAGGCAAAATAAGTTCATTTGTATTCGGGTCGTAAATATCATCAAGTGCTACACGCCCTAAGATTCGTTCGCCCAACGATTCAACTTCATCGTTGTTTTTCTTTAATGCGGTTACTTCAATTCCTCTGAGTGTGCCGCAATCTTCTTCTCTTACGACAACATCTTGCGATACATCAACCAAACGTCTGGTTAAGTAGCCGGCATCTGCTGTTTTCAAAGCCGTATCGGCCAAACCTTTACGCGCACCGTGTGTCGAAATAAAATATTCTTGAATAGATAAACCTTCTTTAAAGTTAGACAAAATCGGGTTTTCGATAACTTCTCCGCCTCCGGCTGTTGATTTTTTGGGTTTTGCCATCAAACCGCGCATACCGATAAGTTGTCGAATTTGATCTCTCGACCCCCTTGCTCCTGAGTCAAGCATCATATATACCGAATTAAAGCCTTCCGCGTCATTGGTTATGCGTTTCATCAATATTTCAGTCAATTTTGCATTGGCTGTTGTCCATACATCAACTGTTTTATTATAACGTTCTTTTTGAGATATATGTCCGCCGGCATATTGTAATTTGATATTATCTACTTCATTCTGTGCTTTGGCAACAATTTCTTTCTTTTCTTCCGGTACCATAATATTGCTCAAACCAAACGATAAACCGCCTTTAAAGGCGTAATAATATCCCATTTGTTTAATGGCATCTAAAAATGCTGCTGTGGTCGGGATATCGGTTTTTTTCAAAATACTGGAAATAATACCTCTCAAAGAACCTTTGGTTAGAACCTTGTTGATAAAAGGTACGCCTTCGGGTTTCACTTCATTAAATAAAATACGACCTACGGTTGTTTCAATAATATGTTCAAAAGCTTTTCCCTCTTCGTCGTAATCCGTAATTTGGACTTTAATACCGGCATGAATGTCTATTATTCCTTCATTCAAAGCGATTTTTACTTCTTCCGGAGAATAAAAAATCATACCTTCACCTTTAACACCTTTACGTTGTTTGGTGATATAATACAAGCCCAATACCATATCTTGCGAAGGTACGGTTATGGGCGAACCGTTAGCCGGATTTAATATATTTTGTGAAGCCAGCATTAAGAGTTGTGATTCCAAAATGGCTTGCGGACCTAATGGTAAGTGTACTGCCATTTGGTCTCCGTCAAAATCCGCATTAAATGCCGTACATACCAAAGGGTGTAAACGTATGGCTTTTCCTTCAATCAATTTAGGCTGAAAGGCTTGAATACCCAAACGGTGCAAGGTCGGTGCCCGGTTGAGCAAAATAGGGTGCCCTTTCAAAACATTTTCTAGTATATCCCAAACAATCGGATCTTTTCGATCTATGATTTTTTTGGCGGATTTTACGGTTTTTACAACTCCTCTTTCTATCAATTTTCTGATAATAAAGGGTTTGTATAATTCCGC
>JALVKK010000129.1 GCA_027033875.1 Flavobacteriales bacterium | reverse complement strand
GCTTGAAAATGCGAAACTTCACCGTGATGATCGCCTTCTATTTTGATGGTTTCGGGAATATCCTCATCGTCATTGGGGGTAGGGTCACCTGCTAAAGTGTCAGATCCGTGGTGGTCAATATCATCATATTTTCCGGCAACCACTTTGACAGCTGTTTTAAACAATTTGAATTGCGGAAAACGGAAGTAAAAGGTAAAATAAGCCGCACCTAAAATCAATAAGATCAACACGATAGGTATGCCGTATCCGGCAACTTTTATCTGTGTAAAAATCAAGCCTGTCCAAAAATCCGAAATGGGTTTAAACATTTCTTCAATACGTTGGTCAATACCTTTTTCTACTGTTTCTTGAGCAAAGTTTAACGCCGGAACCAATAATGCCGCCAATACTAAAATTTTTTGTTTCATCTGTCTCTTTTTTTATCTTTTTTCTCTTTTTCTATAATCCGGTCAATTTGAATTTTATTTTCAGGTAAATAATTTACCGCTATATCCCAGATTATTTCATAATCAATACCGAAATATTCATGACTGACTTTGTTTCTTAACAGATACATTTCAGCCTAAGGTACTTCTGAATATTTGTTTTTTATTTCTTGTGGCAAATTTTTAGATGCTTCACCAATTATTTCAAAGTTTCTAATAACCGCATCTACTGTTTTGTAATCTTTTTTAAATTGAACAAAGTTGAAACCTTTAATATATTCAGCTATTCTGTCCATAGCAACTTGAATATCTTCCAAATATAAAATGAATGTTCGAGGTTTCTTTTTCATTAGACATATTTCACTTGTTCCAAAATTGTTTCTTTAATTTGTTTTTTGAGAGCGTTTTTTGTGACCAAGTCAATTTTCCGGTTAAATATTTTTTCTAAGTATAATTCTAAAGAAAAAAAACGCCATCCAATCGGTTTTTCAAGCTCTATGAGAATATCAATATCACTGTCTTCGGTGAATGTTTCATCTGAAAATGAGCCAAAAATACCAATTTCTTTTACAGAATAGTCATTGTTCAGGATAGGTTTTAGTTCCTTTAACTTTAATAATATGTCTTTTTGAGTTAGCATATTAACGAATTTACAAAAAAAAAAATAATAAATTCCGGTGCTAAGATATAAGTTTTTACTGAAAGCTTTTTTATAATTGTGAATAAATTATTATAATGGAGGTTAAAACATGATTTGATAGAAATAATTTAATTTTTTTAGCCGATTATTAATAAAAATGAAAATAGAAAATGCAACTCTCATTCCTCACTCCTCAATTCCTCAAATTAGAAGTAGTCGTATTTTTTGAAAAACTAATCTGTTATTAATATACGGTTTGTCAACGAAGCACAATAAATCCTCAATTCCTCAATAATCATTAAATTTGCAACAAAACGCAAAATATGGATAAAAAAACAGACCAAAAACCACATATTACCATAATAGTTGCCATGGGGCGACATAATCAAATCGGGTTGAATGACACGATGCCGTGGCATTTGTCTAATGATTTAAAG
>JALVKK010000128.1 GCA_027033875.1 Flavobacteriales bacterium | reverse complement strand
CCGGATACCACCCCTACACCCTTAAACCTATCAAAACGGTTAAAGAACGTCAAGCAAAAATAGACCAATGGAAATTTTTCTTTTGGTACAAACCCGAAAATCGTAAATGGATTAAGGATAAATTAACAGTTTTAGGACGCAAAGATTTATTAAAAATTTTATTGGAACCGGAATTTCCAAAGAAAGGTACAAATAATCAGAAAGGTAAAGCAATAAAGAAAAAACTGCGTAAACGTACACCTCATCACCAGCGACGACATTCATAGATTTACTTGAAAAATAAATCAATATATTCTTGCCACGCTACAAAGATGTCGCACTTAAAAGCGCTCAATGGTAGTTTCTTATTATCTACATTCATAAACCTGCCGGGGTTAAAAAACCTAGCGGGTCAGGGTTAAAAAATCCAAAATATGTATATGTTGAACACCATTGTAATTGCCAGTAATTAACTCGTCCGCCGAAACAACTATTTTCTCATAATTATCTCTGATTTTTAATAAATTTCCAAATTCACGTTGTCTTACCTTTTCATCTGGCAACAAATAGGCGACTTGAATATATTTGGTCATACCGTTTTTGGTCGCAACAAAATCTATCTCCATGTTTTTAAACTTACCGACATATACCGTATAATCCTGATTGATCAAATGATTGTATATCAAATTTTCAAACACGTTTCCTATATCATTCGGTTTGTACGGAATGACGGCATGTTTTAAGCCTAAATCATTAAAATAATATTTATCGTTGATTTCAAATCTTTTTTTTCCGATAATATCATAGCGTTGCACTTTTTGGATAAAAAAAGCATTGGTCAAATACTGCAAATAGTTTAATACCGTATTTACAGACAAACTGATACCTTGTGATTTTAGAAAATCGGTTATTTTTTTTGACGACACATAACTTCCCAAATTATCAGATAAATATTCCGTCAGCCGTTCCAAAAAATCTATATCCCTGATATTGTATCGTGCGACTACATCTTTTAAAATAATGGTATTATAAATACTGCGCAAATAGCCGTAAACTATTTCATCATTTAGTTCCAAATTGATAAGATAAGGCAAACCGCCATACCGGATATATTTAAGCAAGGTTTCCGTTTGATTTGGCAAATTATGAAATTGCAAAAACTCAGAATAACTCAGACTTAAAATTTTAAATTCAACATATCTGCCTGATAATTGGGTTGCTAAATCTGAGGAAAGCATATTCGCATTGCTCCCCGTGCAGTAAATATCATATTGTTGCACCAAAAATTGCCTTAATGCCGTTTCAAAACTTTCTATTTCTTGAATTTCATCTATAAAAACATAATTGCGGCTGTTTTCTTTTGTCTTTGCTTTGACATAAGCATACAAATCTTCATCGTTTTTAATATGCTTAAATTCATAATACTCTTTGTTAATATAAATGATATTGGCTTTTCGGTTTTTATTTTTAATAAGCTGACTTATTTGATGCAAAATGGTTGTTTTCCCGACACGCCTTGCACCAA
>JALVKK010000127.1 GCA_027033875.1 Flavobacteriales bacterium | reverse complement strand
GTTATCGGTCGCTACTATGCTATGGACCGCGACAACCGCTGGGAACGTGTCAAAAAAGCTTATGATTTGCTCATCAAAGGCGAAGGTAAACCTGCTACTGACTTAGTCAAAGCGGTAGAAGAAAGTTATAAAGAAGGCGTTACAGACGAATTTATCTTACCCATTCACGTAGATGAAAACGGCAAACCGGTTGGCAATATCCAACCCGGCGATGCGGTTATTTTTTACAATTTCAGAACCGATCGCGGACGTGAATTGACTAAAGTGTTGACCCAAGAAGATATGCCTGAATACGGCATGAAAACTATACCGTTGCATTTCGTTACCATGACCATTTATGACGATAAGTTTAAAGGTATCAAAGTGGCTTATCCGAAAGAAGATTTGAAAGATACTCTAGGCGAGTTGCTTGCCAAAGCCGGAAAAAAACAAATTCGTATAGCCGAAACCGAAAAATATCCGCATGTAACTTTCTTCTTTTCGGGCGGAAAAGAAAAAGAATTTGAAGGCGAAAAACGTATCTTAATTCCCTCACCCAAAGTAGCTACTTATGATTTAAAACCCGAAATGAGTGCCAACGAAGTTACCGAAGCACTCTTGCCCGAAATCAAAAACGAATCGGCTGATTTAATCGTATTAAATTTTGCCAACGGTGATATGGTCGGACATACCGGTATTTTTGAAGCCGCAAAAAAAGCAGCTGAAACGGTAGATAAAAACGTCAAAAAAATTGTTGAGGAAGCTTTGAAACATGATTATGCCGTTATCATCCTCGCCGACCACGGCAATGCCGAAAATATGATCAATCCCGACGGTTCGCCTAACACGGCACATACGACCAATCCGGTTCCGGTGATTTTAATTGATAAAGATTTAAAACCGGACTTAAAAGATGGTATTTTGGCCAATGTAGCCCCTACAATCTTAAAAATTATGGGTATGTCTAAACCTGAAGAAATGACAGAATCATTGTTTTAAATTAGATATCGGGAGAATCGATTATTTTATTGTAATACTATTTAAAATATTCCAAGTTTGAACGCAAATACCGTAAAGCCACAGACATACGTTTTTCAACGGTTTTGACTGAAATTTGCAAATTTCCTGCTATCTCGTTATATGTCATTTTTTCAAAACGGCTCATTCTGAATACTATTTTTTGTTTTTCGGGTAAACTGTCAATCAAACTGTGCAATTTTTGAGCATATTCTTCCTCGATATAAATATATTCGGGCGAAACGTGATTAGCATCTTGTTTAGACATACCGGCTTGATGCTTCCTTACTACCTGTAAGTGCTTTTTTTGATTGATAAAAGCATTATTGCCAATAGTAAACAAAAAAGATTTGACTTTATCAAAACGAACTTCCTTACATCTTTGCCAAAGTTTTACAAAACATTCCTGTACAATATCATTACAAGTTTCAACATCTTGAAACTTATAAATCAAAAAATTGCGCAAGTCTTTGGCGTACATATTATATACACGCTCAAAAACAGCTTC
>JALVKK010000126.1 GCA_027033875.1 Flavobacteriales bacterium | reverse complement strand
AGGTTCTTCTCAAAATCCGGATGTTTTCTTCCAAAACAGAGAGCGTTCTAATCCTTATTATCAAAAAGTTCCGGGTGTTGTAAAAGAAACTTTTGATAAATTTTACAAACTAACCGGTCGTAAATACGAATTATATCAATATTACGGCGCTCCTGATGCCGAAAAGTTAATCATCATTATGGGGTCCGGAATGGGAGCGGCACTCGAAACCGTTGAAGAAATGACTAAAAACGGTGAAAAAGTCGGCGTTTTAGTCGTCAGATTATATCGACCATTCTCTATCAAAGATTTTATGGACGCTATCCCTGCAACAGTTAATAAAATTGCCGTATTAGACCGCACCAAAGAATCCGGAAGTATCGGCGAACCCTTGTATATGGATACCGTCAATGCTTTTGTAGAGTCGGATAGAGAAATGCCTAAAATAGTAGGTGGACGCTACGGATTATCTTCAAAAGAATTTAACCCGTCACATGTTAAAGGCGTTTTTGACGAATTAGACAAAGACCAACCTAAAAATCACTTTACGGTCGGTATCGTTGACGATGTTACCTTTACCAGCATTGACAAAGATGATAATTTTACTGTCAATAACAACAATAAAAGTTTTATGTTCTTCGGATTGGGTTCTGACGGAACCGTTTCGGCAAACAAAAACTCTATCAAAATTATCGGTCAAACGACTGACAATTATGTTCAAGGTTACTTTGTTTACGATAGTAAAAAAGCCGGTGCCAGAACCGTATCGCACTTACGTTTCGGACCGGATCCTATTCAATCTACTTATTTGATTAATGAAGCTGATTTTGTTGCTATTCATCAATTTAACTTTGTTCAAAAATATAATTTTGCCAAAAATGTCAAAAAAGGCGGAACTTTATTATTGAACTCACCTTTTACGGCTGACGAAATTTGGGATCAATTACCCAAAGATATTCAACGGGAAATCATCGATCGGGAATTAAAATTCTATGTCGTTGATGCATCTCGTGTCGCTTTTGAAGCAAAATTAGGTCGTAGAACCAATACGGTTTTACAAACTTGTTTCTTTGCTATTTCGGGTATTTTACCACAAGACGAAGCGATTGAAAAAATTAAAAATGCGATAGTCAAATCTTATTCTCATAAAGGAGATGCCATTGTTCAAATGAACTTCAATGCTGTTGATAAAGCATTGGAATACTTGCAAGAAGTTAAATATCCGAAACAAGTAAGCAGCGACAGAGCCTTGGAAAGCGTTATGCACGAAAATGCACCCGAATTTGTTTTGGACGTTTTGGGTAAAATCTATGCAGGTGAAGGCGATTCATTGCCCGTTAGTGCTTTTGAACCTGACGGTACTTTCCCGCTTGGAACGGCAAAATATGAAAAATCAAATATTGCCGATTTTGTGCCGGTTTGGGACGATACCGAATTATGTACGCAATGTAATAAATGTGTGCATATCTGTCCGCACGCCGCTATCCGTTCTAAAATCATAGATGTAGAAGCCTTGGCAGATGCTCCTGAAGGTTTTAGAAAAACCGGTTTGAAAGGACGTTACGAAGGCGTCGATACGTATGTTTTGCAAGTAGATCCCGAACATTGTACAGGCTGTACGCTTTGTGTGGCTGTTTGTCCGGCTGAAAGTAAAACCGAACCCGGATTCAAATCAATCAATATGCATCCGCGAATGGAAGTACAACCGGTTGAACAAAAATACTGGGATTATTTTGTTGACTTACCTTGGTACGACCGCAAAAAATTAAAATTGAATACCGTTAAAAACGTTCAATTTTTAGAACCCTTATTTGAATACTCCGGTGCATGCCCCGGTTGTGGTGAAACGCCTTATATTAAAGAAATCACCCAACTTTACGGTGACAGCTCGTTGATTGCCAATGCAACAGGTTGTTCTTCCATATACGGAGGAAACTTACCTACGACGCCTTATGCAACAAACGATAAAGGACAAGGACCTGCTTGGGCGAACTCTTTGTTTGAAGACAACGCCGAATACGGTTTGGGTATGCGTTTGGCAATGACCGAAAAACAAAAAACAGCTCGTACACTGTTAAAACAATTTGAAGATGTAGTCGGTAGTGAATTGGTTGAAGCTATTTTTAACAATCCGGAAGCCGACGAAACGCAAAAAGAACAACAATTGAAAAACATCAAACAAGTCAGAGAAGCTATCAAAGATATAGATTCTGACGATGCCAGACGTTTGATGGTTCTAGCCGATGATTTACGTAAAAAATACGTTTGGATTTTCGGTGGTGACGGTTGGGCTTATGACATTGGTTACGGCGGACTGGACCATGCTATTGCCAGTGGTGAAAATATCAACATTTTGGTAATGGATACTGAGGTTTATTCCAACACAGGTGGTCAGGCTTCCAAGGCAACACCGATTGGTGCCAGTGCCAAATTTCAAGTAGCAGGTAAAGCTATCCCTAAAAAAGATATAGCTTTACAAGCCGTTGCGTATGGCAATGTTTATGTCGCTCATGTTGCATCGGGTGCCAAAGATCAACAGACCTTGAAAGCTATTAAAGAAGCGGCTGAATACGACGGACCGTCAATCATTATTGCTTATTCACATTGCGTTGAGCATGGCTATGACTTAGGGGACGGAGCTACCCACCAAGAATTAGCCGTTAAATCCGGTTATTGGCCCTTATTTAGATACGACCCGCGAAAACCTGCCGGAAAACGCTTCCAACTAGACAGTAAAGCACCTTCAATTCCCGTTACGGAATTGATAGAAAAAGAAGCCCGTTTTGCCAGAGTCAAAAAAGCTGACCCTGAACGTGCCAAAATGTTGGAGGAAATGTTGCAAGAAGAAATCAACAATCGTTGGGAACGTTTGGAATTATTGTCAAAACTGTAATTGATAATAAATAAGATAGAAAAAAGCCCGCCCCGACGAAAGTCGGGGCGGACTTTTTTTTATTATATTTGCAACATTAATTGCCCGAATGGCGGAATTGGTAGACGCGCATGATTCAGGGTCATGTGTCCGCAAGGACGTGCAGGTTCGATTCCTGTTTCGGGCACTTTTTTATAAGCTAAATGATTTGTTGTGAATCGTTTAGATTTTTAGGTAACAATATAAACATCAAAGCAATAAACCGGTGTTTTAACAGATTTAATTTTTCTACTCTTTTATAATAAAACAAAAATATTTTAAAGATATAAAATTTTTTCTACATTTGTTAAAAAATAAAGTAATAAATAAAACCATAATAAGTTATTTATTATTAAATTTCTGATAAAATTATAAAAATTTAATCATGGGATTAGCTATTTCAAATAAAATAATTGATAAGTACTTTAGATTTTTAAAAAAATTAGATAATGGTACGAAAAAAAAATTAATAATTAAGCTAACGGAATCAATAGAAACTAAAGATGACAATGCTTTTGACCTTAAAAAATTATTTGGCGCTTGGGAAGATTCACGAGATTCCGATACCATAATAAAAGAAATTAAGGAAGCTAGAATTAACTCCAAAAACTTAGAAGAATTCTAATGAAATACTTATTAGACACCAATATTTGCATCCATTTTTTTAGAGGAAAATTTAACTTGTATGAAAAAATAAATCAAGTATCTTTAAAGAATTGTGCCATATCTGAAGTTACCCTAGCCGAATTAGTTTTTGGAGCAGAAAGTAGTAATAACCCTCAAAAAAATCATCAATTAATTGATGAATTTACAGAACAAATTTCTATTCTACCAATTTTTGATGCTATACAACTATACGGAAAAGAAAAAGCCAGATTACGTAAATCCGGAACAATGATAAGCGATTTTGATTTGTTAATTGGCTGTACAGCTATTGAAAATCAATTAATAATGGTTACAGAAAATATAAAAGAATTTAATAGAATAAACGGCATAAAAATTGAAAACTGGATAAATAGGGAAGAATAAAAAAATAAGATATCCTATTTTACTTTTGCAATTCATAAGCAATAACCAAGCCGACCATTTCATTATACGAACGTAATCCTGATTTTTGCTTATTTAGTTTCAAGTATGTATCGTATGTGCTTGAAAAATCTACAGATGCTCTGTATTTTCGATGAAACTCTTGTGCTTCTCTAAAATTTTTAAGCACACCTTTGTGTAGTTTTTTGATGTATTTACGATAAATATCTCTATCATATCTACGCACTTCAACTAAAAAATAATACAAAGCATCTATATTTCCGGAGTAATTAAAATAAAAATCCGGATGATGTATAGCGGCTAAATAGCCTAGAAAATTGGCTTCGTTTTCAGGTGCATAGCCCAATTGGTGAGCAACTTCGTGTGAGGCGATATCCGGTAAAAATATCTTTGGATATAATTTGTTAATCTGCGCTTCGCCGGTAAACGGATTGAGATAACCGCTGACACTCATGTATGAAATTTGCTTACTAAACAATGAAGTTTTGATACACGGTACCGGATATTTTGTGTGTATATAGTTTTCAATTTTTTGATATCCATCCGGTACTTTTCGTAAAATATTTTCTATGCTATATGGAATTTGAACTGCTAAAGTATCATTACCGGTCAGTTGTAATTGTAAAGCATTTGTCCTTTTGACAAGGCTATCCGTTATGGCAGTCAGTTGTTCGGCTGTATATTTATCTGCTGATAAATTTAATGATTTGGAAAGCGGTTCTCTAAAATAATTCAATCCCCAAGACAAATAAAAAATCCATATGGTTTTAAGTAAAAACGATGAAATTTTCAATAACTGACGCTTAGGATGCCTGATTTGAATGATGAGTTGTAATATT
>JALVKK010000125.1 GCA_027033875.1 Flavobacteriales bacterium | reverse complement strand
GTGTGAATATTCAGTTTTTCATTCGGCTTGAAAATCAAAACGGATTTAAAATCAAAATCAGGTACAAACAAGGCTTTAGTCAGGTTATCGGGATTGTTTTGCATATAAGTCAAATTCAGCTTCAAATCCAGCTTCTTGCCTATGCCGATATTGAATTTCGTCATAAAATATGATTGCGTCATATCGTCATAAGTTATACTGTAATCTGCCAAAGCAGGGTTTAAATTGAGATAAGTATAAAAGAGATAATTATTAAAACGCTTAACACCCAATCGCACTTCATAAGCAAATGATGACGAAAAAGCGCCTTCAAATCCCCCGAAAATATTATAAGGAACCAAAGTGGAATGTATGTTTTGCGTAAGACTCATATAAGGATTTTTGTGGTAAAGTTCGGTCTGCGAATTTTGATGTAAATCGCCTGTAACACCACCAAAAACCGTCAATTTTTCATAGATTAAATTCAAATGTACCTTGACATCGGGGATAAATTGTATTTTTTTAAAAATCGTATCATTTTGATAAAAGATTTTAGCGCCCAAATTGGTTACCAATTTATCGCTTTCAATGCTTACAGCCGGAAATAAACCCAAATCAAAATAACTATAAGTTAGTTTAAAATCAGTAGCGGGATTGACATGTTTATCCAGACCGGCATTACCCGAAACGATATCGGATTGCAAGGTTGTTTTGATATTGATATCGCCTGCCGGAATAACCAAGTCGGCTTTCAGCCGTGCAAAATGTTCGCTATTGTCTGAAAAATCCCAAAAATTATTGTATCTAACCCCTATATTTTTTACAAATATATCCTTAAAACGGCTTTTGACATCCAAATGAAAATTATTGTATTTATTTTGATGAGATTTGATGCCGGGTGTAGCAATCATTAACATATTGATATTTTCATTGAAACGAGTTACATGTCCGTCATACCCCAAATCAAATTGCCAGTCGCCGTTACCGGTTTTATAATTAATTAAACCATCAAGTGCCGTATGGTAAAAAGGATTAAATACCACATCTTTTTGTTCACCGCCTTGCGATGAATAGTGCGACAAATTAAGTGCTGTTGTCAACTTGTCAGAAACCGGATAAGACACGTATGCGCCGGCTTGCAATTGTGTATAATTACCACCCGATAAAGAAACATAGCTTCCGTAAATATCTTCCAGCATACTACCGGCATTAAAATTTGTCATACCGCCTTTTTCAGGTTGAAAAGTCGAAGCTACCGGTACCGATTGTATCTGATATTTTACCGGAATTTTTGCTTCGGGTCCGGCATTGATATCCGGATTGACATCCAGTTTATAAGCATCTTGCACTTTGGGATCAAACGAACGCGTTACCTCTACAACTTCCGTTTTGACACTGTCTTTAACTTGTTGTGCAAAAGAGGTAAAACCCCATAAAATGATTAGTATAAAACTTATTTTTCGCATCTTTTTGTTTTTGATGATATGGTTATTTGGTGATATGGTTATTTGGTGATATGGTTATTTG
>JALVKK010000124.1 GCA_027033875.1 Flavobacteriales bacterium | reverse complement strand
TGTTGCCGGTGGTAAATAAACTGGCAAATATCAAACAGATTGAAAAAATAGCTCAGGCGCTTGACAATGCCGCATCGTTTAGAGTTGGCTTCAACGAATATTTTGTACCGCTCGAAGGTTTTGTAAACCCTGAAGAAGAAAGAAAAAAACTGGAAAAAGAATTGAATTACACCAAAGGTTTCTTGCAAAGTGTTCAAAAAAAATTAAATAACGAACGTTTTGTCAACAACGCCCCCGAAAAAGTAGTCGCAATGGAACGCAAAAAAGAAGCGGACGCTTTGGAAAAAATTGCTATTTTGGAGGAACGGTTGAAAGCACTCGGTTAATTGAGAATGGATAATTGAGAATTGAAAATGAGATTTCATTCCTGTAATATCAGGTTATCAAATAAATGTCTGGGCGGTAACATTGTAATCAGAAACAGTTATATCAAATAAAAGAGTTCTACAAAAATCGTAAATCTGAAATCTGAAATCGTAAATCTGAAATGAATTAATTCTCCAATTCCTCAAAAAAATGACCTACAAAATTCTCCTTAAACGCATGCCGACCGAATTGGCAAATCCCGTTAACTATTTTCTCGATGCGGGTGATGACTTTATTATTGTAAACAATCTTCTCAACAAACACCTAAAAATCCGGTTTGTCGGTTATGAATGTTTAAGTTGCGGACAAGATTTGCCCGTATTTGCACAAGGCATGTGTAAAAAGTGTTATTTTGAAAGCCCGCAAGTAGGCGAATGGGTGATGAAACCCGAATTGAGCCGGGCACATTTGGGTATTGAAGACCGCGATTTGACGTATGAGCAAGAAATGCAATTACAACCACACATTGTTTATCTGGCCAAAACAAGTGATATAAAAATAGGTGTTACCCGTAAATCGCAAGTGCCGTACCGTTGGATTGATCAAGGTGCCGACGAAGCCCTGCCGGTGTTGGAAACACCTAACCGGTATTTAGCCGGACAAGCCGAAGTGCTTATTAAACAATATATTACAGATAAAACCGGTTGGCAAAAAATGCTTAAAGGTGTATCAACGGATAAAGATATTTTACAAGCAAAAGAAGATATCAAAAAATATTTAACAAAAGAACTTTTAGAGTATTGGATTGATGAAAATAAGCCTGTAAAAATAACCTATCCCGTTATAAAATATCCCGAAAAAGTGAAAAGCCTCAACCTGAAAAAAACACCGGAATTTGAAGCAAAACTTTCCGGTATCAAAGGGCAATATTTTATTTTTGACGACGGCAGTGTTTTTAATGTCCGTAACCATTCCGGATTTGTGGTGGAATTATCATTCTAACCGGAATGCCGGTCATATCTTGTTACTAGTTACATGATACTTGTAACTTAAAGTTAGCTTCCCAACCGTTCAATTTTCCAAGAAAAATCGGTTTGTAAAGTATAACGAATCCGGTCGTGGAGGCGGTTGGGGCGTCCTTGCCAAAATTCCATTTCTACCGGTTTGACCAAATAACCGCCCCAGTGTGACGGTCTGGGGACTTCTTGAT
>JALVKK010000123.1 GCA_027033875.1 Flavobacteriales bacterium | reverse complement strand
CTTCAATCTTTCCTTCAATCTTTCCTTTTTCAAGATAAGTATTTTTTATATTAAAAATATCCCGATAAGCATTTACACTCGCTTCGTATTGTTTATATTCATTTGGTTTGAGTTTTGCTATTTCCGCTGTTTCAAACAATTTTAAGAATATTTTTTCTTTTAATGCAACCGGTATTCTTTCAAGTCTGGGTAAATTTTTAAGCACAAACATCCATTTATCAAATCGGGTTTCCAGTTCTTTCTCTGTTTTGTTGAACTTTGGCATTTCAAGATAAATGAAGGTCAATTTATCGTAAAATACTTTTTTGGTTTCCTGTTCGGTTAATTTTACATCGTGGCGAAATTTATCAGGGTCGCTTTCTTCAAATACAAAATCCAAAATGCCGATAGTATAAACGGCTTTTAATTCGAAAGTCCAAAATCTGTCTTTATTTCTTGCTTGTTCTTGTATGGGAAATGTTGCGTAAAAAATAGTCCTGTCTTTGAAAAATTTTTGTTCGGCTTTCTGCATTTCAACGATAAACTGCTCGCCTTTTTCATTGGTGCAATAAATATCAAAAATTGCTCGTCTGTCGCCAACGGAAATTGGTAATTTTTCACTCGGTAAATAGGATAATTCGGTTATTCTACCTTCTTGCTCTTTTAGCAACTCGTTCAAGAAATCTAACAATAAATCTTTGTTTGGTTCTTCGCCAAACAGTCTTTTAAATCCGTAATCGGTAAAAGGATTTATGTATTTTTCTTTAAATACGGTCATATTTCAATCTTTTTTTCAAAGATACGAATTTTTCAAATTAAATGAATTTTCATTTTTTATTTTCTGCTTTTTTCATTGTTATTAAATAAATGCTAACGATATGATTATAGGAATCAAATTTACAAAAATAAATTCTTATAAAAAGATAAAGAAATGCACTTTTTTTATTACCGTAGCTAGTGTTTATTGTTATAAACGGGCAATAAAATCATGCAAATCAAACCGAAAAGTATCACTAGTAAAGTTTGGGTTGTCCACATCAACAAGCCGAAAGCGGTTCCGGTTTCTTTGGAAACACCGTATAACAATAAAGCTTCGGCGACAAATACCGGATATACACCGAAACCACCATTGGAAATTACCATAGCTATACTACCGGCAATAAAGGAAACTAAAACAGCATCGATGCCCAAATTTTCAGTTTCAGGAAAAGCCTGTAAAACTACCCAAAACATAGCTATATAGAGAAACCAAATAATAATGGTTTGCAAAATAAACCACCATTTGTGCGACATGGTCAAAATACTGTTCATACCTTGCAATAAGCCGTTGATAAATACCCTTATTTTGACAATCAAGGGATTTTCGGTTTGCCGAATCCATTTAAAGACAAAAAACAATACCAAACCGACGACAAGTATTTCTCCGGATAACAAAACAGGATTGTCAGGTAGTTTCGGGGCAATCATTTCGTATATCAAATCAAATTGCAAAAACAAAGCCGCCAGCATAAAAAACAACAAAAAAACAATATCAGCCATACGTTCGGCAACTATGGTTCCGAATGCTTTTTCAAATCGAATATGATTTTCGTATTTTGACAAAGTTGCCGCTCGCCCGACTTCGCCTGCACGTGGTATGACCAGATTTAACAAATAAGACAAGCCGACGGTCAGAATAAGATTAATTTTTCGTGGTTTATAGTTTAAAGTTTCCAAAAGATAATTCCAACGGTAAGCTCTGATCAAATGACTTAACAAGCCGAAAAATAAGGATAAAGCCAACCATCTAAAATCGGCATTTTTGATGTTTAACCAAATTTCTTGTAATTCTTGCGAAGTAAAACCGGATAAATAAAAATATAAAATAACGGCACCTGCAACAAGGGGTAATATGATTTTTAGTGCCTTATTCATTTAATCGTTTTAACCAAATAAGCCGTAGCTGATTATCTGAGTTTATTTGTATCGGTGTCGGGAAAAACAATAGTGGGTTTAAAATTTTTAGCTTCTGTCATGTCCATCCAGGTGTAAGAGATAATGATAATGATATCGCCTTTTTGTACCCGTCGGGCAGCAGGGCCGTTTAAAGTAATCTCACCGCTTCCGCGTTTACCTTTAATGATATAGGTTTCTATACGTTCGCCGTTATTGACGTTGACTATCTGTACTTTTTCGCCTTCTATCATATTAGCTGCATCGACCAGATCGGCATCAATGGTAATACTCCCGATATAATCCAATTCGGCACCGGTTACTTTTACACGATGAATTTTTGACTTAAAAATTTGTACCATCATAGTTTTGCAAAGATATGTATTTTATTCAGGCTATTTCAATAAATATGCCAAAATAAAGGTTTGCAATACTTAAAAATATTGTGTACCGTATAACAATTATTGATATTCATGTAATTTTAGTCTTTCCATTCGGCTAAAAACAAATTGGTATCGTGCGTACCGCGATTGTTACGGTTGGAACCGAATACCAGTTTTTTACCGTCATAAGAAAACATCGGAAATGCATCAAATACGGGGTCAAACGTAATTTGCTCCAAGCCGGTACCGTCCAGATTTACCATATATAAATTAAATGGTATGGATTTGGTTTTGTGATTGGAAGAAAAAATAATTTTATTGCCGCTCGGGTGAAAAAACGGTGCCCAATTGGCGCCCCCCAGATGGGTTACTTGGTGCAAATTGCTGCCGTCTGCATCGCAAACATATATTTCCATATTGGTCGGTTCGACCAGACCTTGGGCTAATAAATCTTTGTATTTTTTTATGTCTTCCGGTGTTTTGGGACGCGACGAGCGAAAAACGATTTTTTTGCTATCCGGCGAAAAGAAAGCGCCGCCGTCATAACCCAATTGATTGGTAATTTGCTTGACATCGGTTCCATCAATGTTCATGGTATAAAGTTCCAAATCACCGCTTCGGGTTGAAGTAAATACGATTTTTTTACCGTCCGGCGATACCGTAGCTTCGGCATCATAACCCGGGGTATCGGTCAATTGTTTAACTATATTTCCGTTCAAATCCGCAATAAAAATATCGTAAGTATCGTATATGGGCCAGACATAATGATTTTTGTTTTTTTTAGGTTCCGGCGGACAAGCATCGCCTCCCAAATGGGTGGAAGCATAAAGTACGAGCGTATCACCGGGCAAAAAATAACTGCAAGTTGTGCGTCCTTTGCCGGTACTCAACATTTTAGGCACATGAACGCTGTCTAAAGCTTGATAGGCATTCATTACAAATATTTGATCACAAGGCACATTCCAACGCGGATTACGGGCTTGAAAGACCAATTTTGTATCATCATAACTCCAATAGGCTTCGGCATTATCGCCTCCGAAAGTCAGCTGCTTGACAGACTTAAAATGTTTTTTTTCTTTCTCATAAAAAACTTTTTGAACCAACTTGGTCTCGCCGGATTTACCATCGGCTTTTTTGCCGTGATGCTTACAAGCATTTAGTAAAATTGCCAAAGTGAATATTGTAACAAACTTTAAATACTTCATGTGTAATATATTTTTGTATCTTGCAGGCAAAAATAGAACATATTTGTTTAATTGTATCTGATTATTTAGAAAAATTACAACAAAAATTTTCGATTATGAATTATTTAGACATCGGCATCAGTATTATCTTGGTTTGGGCTTTTTATTCCGGTTTTAAAAAAGGGCTTATTTACATGTTATTTTCCTTTATTTCCATCATTATAGGATTGTATGCGGCTATTCATTTTTCATATTTAACCATTGATAAATTAGGTAATTATATCGATAAAGATCCGGCACAACTAAAAATTATCGGATACATTCTTACCTTTATTATTGTATTCGGATTGATGTACTTAGTCGGAAAAATACTAGACAAGTTGTTGAGCGCAGTAGCTTTGGGATTTGTCAATAAATTAGGTGGCGGTGCGCTTTCGGTTGCTATTAAAGTCGTTATTTTGAGTTTGTTTTTTTGGTTGTTTGACCAAGCCAACCAAACTTATCCTATCGTCAAGCAAGAAACATTGGACGAAAGTACTTTGTATCGACCTATCAAAGATATGGCTCCTGTGATTTTAGTTAATCTTAAAAACTTGAAAAACAGCAAAGTGCTTAAAAAATTAAAAGAAGAAAAATTAAAATTGGAACAGCGGAAAGATAGTTTGTAGAATTGGTTATTTGGTTAACTGGTTAATCGCATGTCCCGATTCTCATCGGGGGTTATTTGATAGCTTGTGCCGACGTAGGTCGGTATCAGATAGCCTGTACCGACTGTTGTCGGTATCGGGTGTAGGCTGTTGATTTTTCAATCTGAATTTTTTACTGAACTTTATTGAATTAATTAAAAGCAAATGAGTATCTTATAAAGAAAAAAGTCGTAACTTTGTGAAACGAAAAATTCTTTAGAAACAAGATGTCAGAAGAAAAGTTAACCAAACACGACATTGCATATATGAAAATGGCACATGAATGGGCAAAATTATCATATTGCAAACGTAAAAAAGTAGGTGCTTTGATTGTCAAAGATCGTCGTATAATTTCAGATGGTTACAATGGTACACCAAGTGGTTTTGAAAATGTTTGCGAAGATGAACAAGGTTTGACAAAATGGCATGTTTTACACGCTGAGGCAAACGCTATTTCAAAAGTAGCTGCTTCTACACAAAACAGCGAAGGCGCCAGCTTATATGTTACCTTATCGCCTTGTAAAGAATGCAGCAAATTAATATATCAAGCCGGTATCAAAAAAGTATTTTATGCCGAAGCATACAACGACCTTACCGGTTTGGAATTTTTAAAAAAAGCAGGTGTTGAAGTAACACAAATAAAAAATGACAATGAGTAATAAACAAAAATCATTATATATTCTTTTGATTGGCGCTGCCGTTATCCTTGGTATGTCTATCGGACAAATGTTAAATTTTGACAACAAAACGGAAATTAGTCTAAAAGGCAGTAAAAAAAATAAAATAAACAATTTGCTGCGTTATATCAATGAAGAATATGTCGATACGATTCAAACCGATAGTATAGTCGATGTTGTTATTCAGGATATTTTAAAAAACTTAGATCCGCATTCTGTTTATATTCCTAAAAACAAAGTAGAAGATGCCGAAGAAGAACTCGAAGGTAGCTTTACCGGAATCGGCGTGCTTTTTCAACAATACAGAGACACTTTTACGGTTATTAGACCATTGTCAAACAGTCCGGCACAAAAAGCAGGATTAAGACCTATGGATCGCATATTATTGGTTGATAAAGATACTGTTTACGGTAAAAATATTGATCTCAATTTGCTTTCAAAAAAAATAAAGGGACAATCAGGCACTCCCGTTATTCTCACTGTTTATCGCAAATCAATAGACAGTATTTTCAAAATAAAAGTTATTCGCAATAAAATTCCAATAGTCAGTGTGCCGGCATATTTTATGATCAATGACAGTATCGGTTTTATCAAAATCAGCACTTTTGCCGCCAATACCTACGATGAATTTCACAAAGCAGTAAAAGAATTGAAAACAAAAGGCATGACAACTTTGATATTAGATCTGCGTGATAACACCGGAGGACTACTCAAACAAGCGGATTTGATTGCAGATGAATTTTTACCAAACGGCAAATTGATTTTTTACACCAAAGATCAAAAAGGACACATCAAAAAAGTTACGGCGACCGCCCGCGGCGATTTTGAAAACGGACAAATATATGTACTTATCAACGAAAATACGGCTTCAGCCAGTGAAATAGTTACCGGTGCTTTGCAAGACAACGATAAAGCTACCGTAGTAGGCAGACGCTCGTACGGTAAAGGTTTGGTACAACATGAAATTACATTGAATGACGGTTCTAAAGTTCGTCTGACAACAGCCCGATATTATACACCAACCGGACGTTCCATTCAAAGACCCTACAAAAAAGGTCATAAATACGAATACGAACAGGCTTTTAAAGACCGGCAATTCAACGGGGAACTTTATTACAAAGACAGTATGCCTATTGTCGATTCGCTCAAATATACAACGCCAAAAGGTAAAATCGTATATGGTGGCGGTGGTATTATCCCCGATATTTTTGTTCCGATCAATTACAATGATTATGTATTGAAATACAGTTATTTAAATCGTTATTTATCTGATTTTATCACCGATTATATCGATACACATCTCGATACTTTACAATATTATACGTCTCAAAGTTTTATAGCAGACGAAATGATTGCGGATGATTTGTATCAAAATTTTAAAATCAAGCACATTAAAAATTATCGATTTAATCACAAATTAAATATTCGTAAAAGTAAATCATCTTTCAAACTTCTGATGAAAGCACTTTTGGGACGCGATCTATACGGCACCAATGTTTACTATCAAATATTGACAAAAGACGATTCGATGTTACAAAAAATCATCAGTTCAAAAGATACACTTAATGTTAAATAAATTTCCGATTTTTGATATCCAAAATGATTCGGATTTTGAAAAAATTGCTTTGGATTTGTTCAAATTTCAAGCGCGTAACAATCCGGTTTACAAAAGATTTATTGATTATTTAAAAACAGATATTAATCAAGTCGAAATATTAACGGATATTCCTTTTTTACCTATTGAATTTTTTAAAACTTACGAAGTAATAAGTGTCTCGCCCCCATTCGATAGCGTTTTTTTAAGCAGCGGCACAACCGGTATGCAACGAAGCCGGCATTATGTCAAAAATTTACAACTTTACAGAGAGAGTTTTATCCGTGCATTTCAGTATTTTTACGGTGATGTCAGGCAATATACAATTTTAGCACTACTTCCGTCTTATCTCGAACAAGGGCATTCGTCTCTTGTTTATATGGTTGATAATTTAATCCGTTTATCAGGTAAACCTTTCAGCGGATTTTATCTCAATGATGATAAATTTCCGAAAATAATAAATGAATTGGATAAACAAGGCGAACCGGTATTTCTCGTCGGAGTATCTTATGCTCTTTTGGATTTGATACAAAACAATACATTTGAATTAAAACATACCATTATTATGGAAACGGGCGGTATGAAAGGACGTCGCAAAGAAATGCTTCGTGAAGAACTACATGAATATTTAAAAAAAGGTTTTGGTGTTACTGATATTCATTCTGAATACGGTATGACCGAATTGTTGAGTCAATCTTATTCAAAAGGAAATGGTATTTTTATGTCGCCACCTTGGCAAAAATTATTATTTCGAGATACTGAAGATCCCTTCACTTATCTTTCAGAAGGCAAAACCGGTGGTATTAACATCATTGATTTAGCCAATATTTATTCTTGCGCATTCATTGCTACGCAAGATTTAGGCAAACAAACCGATTCAATCGGATTCGAAATACTCGGTCGTTTTGATCATTCGGATGTGCGGGGTTGCAATTTGTTAATTACATAATGTTTTATTGAAATTAATATAATTTTTTAAAGATTGCATAAATATTTAAAAAAAAAATAAAACATTTCTTTTATGCTGAAAAAACGTCTTGAATGTTATGGATATTAAATTATTTATTTGCATATTTGCAAATGACAAACAAGAAAATTTATACAATAATGAAAAAAAAAATCTATTTATTATTAACGTTTCTATTAACGTTAGCAATACAAATTAGTTTTGCGCAAGTTAAAACTATCACCGGTGTTGTAAAAGAAGCAGGTTCGGGAGACCCGCTTCCCGGAGTTAATGTTTTGATAAAAGGTACGAATGCCGGTGCTTCAACGGATTTTGATGGAAAATATACTATCAAAGCCGAACCGGGACAAACATTGGTTTTTAGCTTTTTGGGCTATCAAAGCGTTTCAAAAAAAGTTGGTAATAACAGTATTATCAACGTATCACTTCAAGAAGAAAAAGAAATGTTAAAAGCCGTTACTATCAATGCGTTGGGTATTGAGGTAAAAAAAGCAAGTCAAAAAGCCATTGCTATTTCCAACGTAAAAGCCAAGGCACTTTTATCTTCCGGTGAAAGCGATCCGGTTGCTGCCTTATCGGGTAAAGTATCCGGAGTAAATATTAATTTGTCTTCCGGAGATCCCGGAGCTTCCACCAATATTACCATTCGTGGACCAAAATCTATTTTGTTGAGCAACAAACCTTTGTTTGTGGTCGATGGTATTCCGGTGGTTGATGATATTTACGGTAGTGGTGTAGCCGGTGTGGAACGCCCTTCCAAAATTGCCGATATTGACCCGAATAATATTGAAAGTATTAAAATCTTAAAAGGTGGTTCGGCTGCTGCCATTTGGGGTTCAAAAGGAGCCAACGGTGTTATATTGATTACTACCAAAAAAGGCAAAAAAGCCGGAAAAGGAAAATTTAATATAACTGTCAATAGTTCTTTTAGTATAGATAATCCTTTGACCAAATTCCCGTTACAAGAAAAATACGGACAGGGTAAAAACGGTGTTTATACAACGAATTTTTTTAAAGACTCCGGCTCATGGGGTGATAAAATAGCTGATAGAAGCGGAGAACCGGATAATACGTCACTTGATTCTTCAAATCCGGATTACTACTTTGTTGATCAAGATGGAAAAAAATGGGGTCATATTTATCAGAAAAATTCCAAAGAAACATTTAATCAAAAAAATTACGATGCCGTAATCGGTACAGGTAATACCCTTAGAAATGCCGTGCAAGTTTCTACAGCTACCGATAAAGCGCGCTACTACTTAGGGTTCAGTCATCTAAATCAAAAAGGTATTTTTGCGCAGAGTTTTTTCAAAAAAATCGGTTTGAATTATAATTCGATAATAAAACCAAATCAAAAATTGACAATTAATACGAATGTTCAATACAGTAATACCAAGCAAAATGCCATTCAAAAAGGTTCTAATTTAGCCGGTTTATTATTAGGTCTTTACAGAACACCTGCAGATTTTGACAATTCCGGTTATTTTGGTGAAAGACATGTTAGTTCCGAAGGGGTTAGTTATTTCAGTCATAGAAGTTATAGAAAACCTATCGGAACAGAATACAAAGGAGAAGGCACAAAAAGTGCCGGTTACAATAATCCGTTATTTACGGTTAACGAACAAAAAAATCCGTATTACTCCAATCACTTGATTTCCGGGGCTAATTTTAGTCATCAAACTTTTGAATGGTTGAAATTAACAGCCAAAGCCGGAGTCGATTATGCAACCGAAAAAGCCGATGAGTACATGCCGGTTAACAGCGCTGAGTCACCTAGAGGGAGCTATTCAACGTATATATATGATTATTTGCAAATAAGCGGTGATTTAATTGCTCAAATTAATAAACAAATTACGGATAAAA
The DNA here is from genome assembly GCA_027033875.1 of Flavobacteriales bacterium. Classification (GTDB taxonomy): domain Bacteria; phylum Bacteroidota; class Bacteroidia; order Flavobacteriales; family Flavobacteriaceae; genus WGBX01. The sequence goes on along the minus strand of JALVKK010000123.1, from coordinate 4,384 downwards.
TCACTGCCGATATATTATTGGGCTATAATATTTTTCATAGTGAAGCTGATTATAATTCGTCATATTATACAGATTTTATTTTACCGACAGGGACTCCTACTGCCGGAAATGCCGTAGATGAAAATAAATATCCCGGTTTTGGAACTTCCGTCAAAAGAAAAAATTCAGGTTACGGAACAGCTACTTTTACTTATCAAGATTTGATGTATTTGACTTTAACGGGACGTGTCGAACGTTCGTCGGCTTATTACGGCTTAATCAGCTATCCTTCCGTTTCTTTTGCATTTGATTTGCATAATTTGGATTATTTCAAAAATAGTAACAATGATTTATTAAATCAATTAACTTTACGTGCCAGTTGGTCCAAAGTCGGTAATGAACCCGGCTCATATCTATTGGACACTTACTACAGACCTGCTGCTGACGGAGACGGATACGGTTCATATTGGAGTGCTTCTACTTATGACGGAGCTTTTTGGCGTAGTTATTTAAAAGGAAATAAGGATATAAAACCCGAAATCACTACCGAGTATGAAGTAGGTGCCGATATCAAAATGTTTAAGAATCGATTAAGATTAAATGCTTCTTATTACGACAGTAAATCCGATGATTTAATTTTGTATGAAAAAATACCGGCTGCTACCGGATTTACGTACAAATGGGGTAATGTCGCCGCTATGACCAATAGAGGGTTTGAATTGGAAGCCAGTTATAAAATCATCAATAAAAACGATCTCGGATTAACGATAGGCGGAACTTATACGCAAAATAAAAATACGGTAACCAAATTAAAAGGAAGTGATTATATATATTTGGACGGATTTATTTCAACGTCGTCCGGTGTAGCCGAAAATCATGGATACGGTATTTTACGTACAGGTGATTTTATGAGAGACAAAAACGGGAATTATGTTTATGATCCTCAACATCCCAAATTTCCTATGGCTGCAAAAAAAGATACCTTATTTGGCGATCCTAATCCTGATTTTAAAGCCAGTTTTTATACCAATTTCCGCTACAAAAATTTTAGTTTGAGAATATTGACGGATGGTTCCTTTGGCGGACAATCTTGGTACGGAACTTACGGCGCTTTGACTTATTTCGGTCGAACTTTGGAGACTGCCAATGAAGTTACCGTTTCGGCCGCTGATGCCGCTACAATTGTCAATTATGACGGAACAAGTATAGATCAATTATCTTATGCTCATCCAAATCCGGATGGTTCTTACACGGTCAGAGGCAATCTTACCGATTTTGGGCAAGGAACCGTTTTGCTGGATGAAAAATGGTATGCAGAAGGATTAGGAAGTGGGTTCGGGCCTGTCGGCTCCCAATTTTTCAGAGACGCTACCTGGGTTAAATTACGCGAAGTTTCAGCCGGTTATACCTTTAATGGTAAAATATTAGGTACTGATAAAATTAAATCCATATATTTTGGTATTACCGGACGCAATTTGTACTTATGGACCAAAGACAAATCTTGGAATATAGATCCGGAAAGTAACTTATCCGGTTCCAGTAGAGGACGTGGCTTGCAATATTTTAACCACCCGACTACTAAATCTATTATCTTTAAAACAAGCATTACTTTTTAAAATAAAATATTATGAAAACTTATTATAAATTTATTTTGATATTAATTATCCTCGGGCTTTTTTCTTCTTGTAAAAAATTCGTTGAGGGTTATGAAAAAGATCCCAATGGAGTTGATTTCTCCGTTGCCGAACAAGAACTGACGGCTACGATGCTCGAAAACCAATTCTTTCAAAAAGGAGATGGTATGCGTATGGCTATGATGTGGTTAAATCAAGCAACCGGTGCCGCTAGACAATACGCAACGTTAGATAATTGGAACAATGCTTCCGGTACGGATTTTAACAATTCTTGGAATGCCGGTTATTTAACCATGGCACATGCCGATATCGTGATTAATAAATCGGATGATAATGACAATATTGTTATGAGAGGTCTCGGTAAATTGTTTAAAGCTTGGGCAGGCGGACAATTGGCTTCGTTGTGGGGAGATGTTCCTTTTTCACAAGTTAATAATTTTGACCAATATCCGGACCCTGCTTATGAATCGCAAGAAGATGTATTGGAACAAGTGCAAAACCTTTTGGATGAAGCTATAGACGATTTAAGTACCGGAAACGGCATAATCGATGCCCAACGCGATTATTATTTTGATGGGAATGTTTTTAACTGGATAAAAATTGCGCACGGTCTTAAAGCAAAATTTTATTTACATACTAAACAATATCAAGAAGCATTAAATGAAGCAGCTCAAGGTCCGGCAAGTGTTAATGACGATTTGTATGCCAAGTATGAGAGTTATAATGACGTGCCTTTTTCTAAATGGAATCCGACAAAACAATTTTTAATTCGAAGAGCAGGTGATTTTGATGCCAGTGAAGCTTATGCAAATTTGAATTTGTTTGGAAATAATGGTGAGAGATATAATGACAAAACTTCCGATAACCGAAAAGCTTATAATTATAGTTCGGAAAATCTTAACGATACCGGTTCTACAAATACAATTGGAAAATTCTTCGGCGATATGCCAATGGTTACTTACGGTGAAATGCTTTTGATTCAAACAGAAGCTGAATTACGCATCAGTCCTGACGCTACAGGCATTGCCAATGCTTTGATACATTATAATACTTATAGAGACCTTTTAGCAAGTGGTGAATATCACGGTGGTTATCCTGTCGGAAAATTTGATCCTTATGTCCCGGCAGACTTTAATGCCGGAGGTATGGAAAATGAAGATAATATTGATCCTGTTAAAGCTTTCTTTAGAGAAATTTTTGAAGAACGTTATGTGTTCTTTATCGGTGATTATGAAGCCTATGTGGATTTTGAAAGAAGTTTTAACGATCCTTTGGTACCGCAGTATTTCAGATTGCATTATGAAGTGGATAGTGATAGTCCTAACTATAATCAACCGCTTTATTCCGGTCAACCTTTGCGTTTTATTTATCCGCAAGTTGAACAAGATGCCAATGATAACTTCCCCGGATTAGTCGATATTAACGAACCGCTACCCTTATACCAATAATAATTTAAACTTTATAACAATAACAACCGGTTTCTGTAAAGAGCCGGTTGTTTTTTTATACAATTTCACCGGTTTTTTGTATTATACCCCCCATTTAAATATCATTTTCATTGTTTTTTTTTTCTTTATATCAATAGATTTATTTTTGTCCTAAAGTCCGGAATAAGCCGAACAAGGACTATAAAAATTGAAGTAGGTATAAATTAAAATAAAATAAGTCTTATGAAAAAAACATTATTTATTGCAGTATTATTCTTAGGAATGATTAGTTTAAAAGCGCAAGAAATGCACTTTGGGGCCAGAATGGCAGGAAGTTTTACTAAAATTAAGTATATAGACGTCGATGGTGATAGCGACTGGGAAGATGAATATAACAATGAATCTAAAGGTAAATTTAATTTTGAAATTGGTGCATTTGCTGAATATATGTTTAATGATCAAATTGCCATAGCTCCTGAAATAAATTATGCCGGAGCAGGTAATCGTTGGGAAGGTAAAGACATGGATGGATATTGGACAGAAACATATTCCTTATCTTATCTCCAAATTCCTGTTATGCTTAAATACTATATCAACGAAAACATCAGCATTAATGCCGGACCGCAATTAAGTTTCTTAACCTCCGCTACAGATTCTATTGTGCAAGGTGATTATTCCGATACTGATGACCTTATAAGAGAAAAGGAAATTAAAACAAATGATTTTGGTTTAAATATTGGTGGCAGTTACAAAATGGAAAGCGGTTTATTCTTTGATATTAGATACTATATGGGCTTGAGTGGATTAGAATATGATCCGGATTCTGCAAAATATTCTGATTTTAAAAACAGCGGTATCAAATTTGGCGTTGGCTATTATTTCAACTAATAATAAAACCTATAAAGTTTTACAAGCCGTCCGGTTTTCGGGCGGTTTTTTATTGTACCCAGTCCGGCAATTGGTTTAAATCAATCTCAAATACCCAGGTCATATAAAAATAAGCAACTAAAGTCAAAACGGTAATACCAATTAAATTCAACCAAAATCCGGTCTTTACCATATCTTGTATTTTAAGCCGGTTAGTCCCAAAAACAATAGCATTAGGTGGTGTTGCTACCGGTAACATAAAAGCAAAAGAAGCTGCAATAGTTGCAGGCACCATCAAAAACAAAGGATTAATCTGAATGGCAACAGCCAAAGCCGCCAGAATAGGCAAAAAAGTTTCAACTGTAGCTGTATTGGAAGTTAACTCGGTCAAAAATGTAATGGTCGTCACAATAATCAACAAGATAAAAACCGGCGGTATATCTTTAAGTCCGGTCAAACTTTCACCTATAAATGCCG
>JALVKK010000122.1:3589-4843 GCA_027033875.1 Flavobacteriales bacterium | reverse complement strand
GTATGTATGCTCTGGTTGATGGTAACAATTTTTATGCGTCTTGTGAGCGGGTTTTTAATCCGGCTTTACGTGATAAGGCTATCGTAGTTTTGTCTAACAATGATGGTATCATCATAGCCAGAAGTAATGAAGCTAAAGCTTTGGGTATCAAAATGGGTACGCCTACGTTTGAGATTAAAGATTTGATTGCCAAACAAAAAGTTTTGGCTTTTTCGACCAATTTTGCGCTTTACGGTGATATGTCGAAGCGAATGATGACTATTTTTAAAGATTTTACACCTGATATCGAAGTATATTCCATTGATGAAGCTTTTCTTGATTTTTCGGAATTTGAAAAGATAGATTTTAAACAAACCGGTGTGAATCTGCGAAAAAAAGTTTTGAAATACATCGGTATTCCTGTCAGTGTGGGTTTTGCCCCGACTAAAACGCTGGCTAAGGTCGCTAATAAAATTGCAAAGAAATATATGAAAAACGGTGTGGCGTTGATAGATACACCTGACAAAATTGAAAAGGCTTTGCAAATGACTTCTATCAACGATGTATGGGGTATCGGACGTCGGTATACCCGTTTTTTGCACAATCACGATGTACAAACCGCTTGGGATTTTACTTGTTTGTCCGATAGTTTTGTCCGTAAAAATATGTCGGTAAATGCTTTGCGTGTCAAATTGGAGTTGTTGGGAACAGCTTGTATTCCGATGGCGTATTATCCCGAACCGCGTAAAGCTATACGAACCGCACGGACTTTTGCGCAAAGTAAATCGGATTACAACGATTTGGCGGAAGCTGTATCGGGATTTGCAGCTGATTGTGCGCGTAAATTGCGCGAGCAGGGGAGTGTTGCTAATTTGATAACGGTGTTTGTCAGAACCAATAAATTTGATAAAAAAAATCCTTATTATGCCGATAATTTTACCTTGCAAATCAATGCAACTTCGAGCAGTATTGATTTGATCAAGGCGGCAAAAGCGGCTTTAAAACTCATTTTTAAAAAAGGGCTTTTTTACAAAAAAGCAGGCGTTATGGTCTCCGGACTGATACCCGAAAAACACAGGCAATTATCTTTGTTTGATGATCAAAATTTTGAAAAACACCGAAGTTTGATGCAAACGATAGACACTTTAAACAAGCGTGCAGGTTTAAGTGTCGTCAAGTTTGCTGCCGAAGGAAATTTTGCTTTGTTGCAAGCCGCCAAAAGACATCCGGCAAGTTCAAAAACCATTTGCTGGTATAATGCTAAGCAGTATCAGT
>JALVKK010000122.1:0-3489 GCA_027033875.1 Flavobacteriales bacterium | reverse complement strand
TTATTTGTTTTTTCTGCGATTTTTGCACAATATACTGAACCTTCCGGCGTACGGCATTTTATCAAAGTGGAAGGAGGTAGTATATTATTTTACAAATCTACTTTGTCAGAAACTTCTACGGAATTGAAGCCGGGTGAGAAACCGGCATTTAACGCAAATGCTATTTGGGGTTGGGATTTTGATGAAAAAAAATTTTTAGGCATCGGCGGCGGTTATACGTCTTATCAAAATTTTTCCGGCGCTTCTCTTTTTGGTGAGATGAACTTTTTTGCTTCAAATACACATTTCAATCCTTTTGTCGGAATAAGAGCCGGTTACGATTATATTTTATCCGGTAATCTGTCTCGTCAAGGCGATGTTTTAGGAGAATTTTTAGCCGGTCTGCAAATCCGTTTTGATGATTATTCATATTTTTCGATTTATTTGCAATCCGGTTTTGCTTATCGTCAAAAAAGTTTGATGATTCCGCTTCGTTTCGGGATACGGTTTTAATTCATTTGTTCTTGATTTTTCTCATAAAAAGTTATAACTTGCCTAAAAAAAAATACTGCTATGAAAATAACATATTTAGGACATGCTTCTTTATTGATTGAAACCAATGGAAAAAAATTGGTAATTGACCCTTTTATATCCGGTAATCCTTTGGCGAAAGACAAGTTTGTCGTAGAAAATATAGAGGCGGATTATATTTTGGTAACCCATGCGCATCAAGACCATGTTTTAGATGTGCAAGATATTGCCGAAGCCAATCCCGGCGCTCGTTTGATCTCAAATTTTGAAATTGTTACGTATTTTTCAAAGTACGGTATTGACGGTCATCCGATGAATCACGGCGGTAGTTGGAATTTTGATTTTGGTCGGGTTACGATGGTCAATGCTTGGCACAGTAGTAGTTTTGCCGACGGTACTTACGGAGGCAATCCTGCCGGTTTTGTGATTGAAAGCGGCGGAAAGTCTGTTTATATAGCCGGTGATACCGGTTTGACTATGGACATGAAACTCATTCCGCTCTTTGCTAAATTGGATTTAGCCGTATTGCCAATCGGAGACAATTTTACCATGGGTATTGAGAGTGCTGCTGTTGCTGCCGATTATGTCGAATGTAACAAAATTTTAGGTTATCATTATGATACTTTCGGTTATATAGAAATTGACCATAAAAAAGCAAAAAATATTTTTGATAAAGCCGGTAAAGAACTGATTTTGATACCGATAGGTGATAGTATTGAAATATAACAATAAATATGAAAGAGGTAGAATTTTAGGAGATGACATATAATAATATCAAAATTAAAAAAGTAACCGGCGAAATTGTTGCTTTTTCTTTAGAAAAACTCGAAAAATCTTTAAAACACAGCGGGGCATCTTCCGGTGAAATAAAAAAAATTATCAACTATATTTTAGAAAATTTATACGATAATATCACATCGAGCGAAATCTACAAGATGTCGTTTGAAAAATTGCGTGATATCCGGTCGGTTTATGCGTCTCGTTATAAACTCAAAAAAGCTATTTACGAATTGGGACCTTCCGGATTTCCTTTTGAACGTTTGATAGCGACTATTTTGGAAGAAGAAGGTTATGAAACCGAAACCTCTGTTATCTTGGAAGGCAATTGTGTAAAACACGAAATAGATGTTTTAGCCAAAAAAAAACACAAGTACTATCCGGTTGAATGCAAATTTCATTCGAACGACAAATACATTTGTAATATCAGAATTCCGTTGTATATTCACTCGCGATATTTGGATATATTGAAGAATCCCGATTTGCACAAATCTTTCGGTAAGATCAGGATTGTTACCAATACGCGTTTTTCAGAAGACGCTATCAAATATGCCAAATGCCACAATATCAAATTGTTGAGTTGGAGTTATCCGAAAGGTAACGGATTGAAAGATAAGATAAACCGTTTAGGATTGCACCCGTTGACCAGTTTGAATCTTTTGTCGGACGAAGAAAAAGACAGACTTTTGGACGAAGGCATTGTATTGTGCAGAGAACTTTTGAAAAATGATTATTTAATCAATAAAATAGGTATTTCAAAAACCCGTAAAAAACGAATTTTAGAAGAAATAGAAGAATTGATTTCGGTAGATTATGTGATATTGGACAGCGATACTCATGATAATAATAAGTAAGAAAAAAAGTGATAAATATAAGAAAGATTAGATGGGAAACATAAAAATAAAATTTTTAGGCGCAGCCGGTACCGTAACCGGTTCAAAATATTTGATAGAAACCGGACAAACTACTTTGATGATAGATTGTGGTATGTTTCAAGGTTTAAAAGAACTTCGTGAGATGAATTGGGTAGGATTGCCCATAGAGGTTGAAAAAGTTGAATATGTTCTTTTGACACACGGACATTTGGATCACGTCGGTTATTTGCCCCGTTTGATCAAAGAAGGCTTTAAAGGTGATATTATAGGAACGGCACCAACGCTTGATATAGCCGAAATAGTCTTAAAAGACAGTGGTAAAATACACGAAGAAGAAGCCGAAAGAGCAAAAAAAGAAGGTTATAGTAAGCACGAAAATCCGGAACCTTTTTATACGCTAAAAGAAGCGGAAGAAAGCCTAAAATTTTTTAAATCGGCAGATGAAGGCGAATGGTTTGACCTCAGCGATGATGTAAAAGTACGTTTTAATTACAACAGTCATATTATCGGCGCAACTTTTATTGAATTGGAGATCAACGGCAAACGTTTGGTGTTTTCCGGAGATATAGGTCGTAGTGATGATTTGTTGTTATATCCGCCCAAAAAACCCGAAAGAGCAGATTATCTTTTTATCGAAACAACTTACGGTAACCGCTTGCACCCGAAAGAAGAATTAGACGATTTTTTTGAAACTGTAATCTTAAACGCCTTGCGAAATCACGGTAATATTATCATTCCGAGTTTTGCTATTGAACGTTTGCAAGTATTGATGTATTTGCTTTGGAAATATCAAAGAGAAGAAGAGATACCGCCAATACCTATTTATATCGACAGTCCGATGGGGAATCGGGTTATTCAAGTTTTTGAAGATTATCAAGATTGGCATCGTTTACCGATGAACGAATTTAAACAAATGATGAGACGGATACACGTCGTAACTTCTTACAAAGAAACTTGGGAAACCATTGATAATAAGAAACCTAAAATTGTTATTGCCGGAAGCGGAATGATTACCGGAGGAAGGGTATTGACCTATTTAAAACAAATGATAGATGACCCCGAAACCATAGTTATTTTAGTTGGCTATCAAGCGGAAGGTACCCGTGGCAGACAACTTTTGGAAGGCGCCGAAGAACTCAAATTTTTTGGTAAATATTATCCGGTCAATGCCAAAGTGGAAAGTATTCACAGTTTGTCGGCACACGCCGACCAAAGAGAATTGTTGGAATGGTTGGAAAATATTTCTAATACACCGGAACAAGTTTTTTTAATTCACGGTGAACCTACGGCTGCCGATGCTTTCAGGGTCAAATTGCAAGATGTCTAT
>JALVKK010000121.1 GCA_027033875.1 Flavobacteriales bacterium | reverse complement strand
TAATTAAACTTTAAAAAATAAACGGATTTTGTTACATTTTTATTATTTGAAAAATGATAAAATAATGAGATCCGTAAGATTATCATTTAATTTGGACAGAGTAGAAACCGGTACATGCCGATTAAAACAATTCGTCTCCTTTATTGTAGATTGATTGTTCATACCCCGTATCCGTATGTATGGGATTATTATTAGCTGCTGTAACAGCCAATCGGTCGCATTCTTCGTTTTCGGAGTGATTATTGTGTCCTTTAACCCAAAAAATTTGAAAGTTAAAATCTTTAGAAACATCAAAAAATTCGCGCCATAAATCCGGATTTTTGGTTTTGTCAAAACGTTTGGCTCGCCACTTATTAACCCAACCTTGGTTAATGGCATCAACAACATATTTGGAATCTGAATAAATTTCAACCGGCAGGCTGCTTTTATCTTTAATTTTTTTTAAAGCATCGATGACTGCCAAGAGTTCCATACGGTTATTCGTCGTGAGTTTAAAACCTTTTGAAAATGTTATATTTAGTTTGCCGTCAGAAGTTTTTATCACGATACCATATCCGCCCGGACCGGGATTGCCGAGAGCGGAACCGTCTGTGTAGATGAGGATTTTATTTTTGGGCGTATTCATTATTGATTTCAGATTTCAGATTTTTTTGGTTACAGAGTGACCCCGACGTACGTCGGGGCGTAGGAACAAAATTGTACCGAGGTGCGAATTTGCTATTTTTTAAACCATAAAAGACATAAAAGGTCATATAAGTTTTTTCTCTTTTGTGTTCTTATGTTTCTTATTTTTACTTACGAATTAGTACGAACGTGGAAAATTCTCATTCACAACAATTATAAAATCCGCTTTGTTGCGGTGTTTTTTATCTAATTTTTTCAAGCTTTTTTGGGATTCTACGTCTATGTTTATGATTTTTAAATCAGGCTTTTGTTGTTTGAGATACCAAATTATACCTTGTTTGTAATTGGAATGAAAGCTGCCGTTATAATGTAAAAATAAATGTTCTTTTTTATAATTTTTCAAGATATTGTATGCCATAGTGGCGTCTTTAACAGCTTGAGCTTTGGGTAAATTTTCGCCACCGTGTCCGTTCATCATTTTGAGCATTTTTTTGTATTGAGACAGTTCCGGGTCATATTTGATGGGCCAAGGGGCTATCCATTGTTTATCTTCGGCAGGTAAACTGTCTATGGCTTTAAAACCACCATGATAGACTTTTGAGGCGTAACGCCTCGGGATATTGGTGGCGATAAAACGCAATTTGTGTTTTTTGGCAAAATCCAACAAAGCTTTATAGTCTGTTTTGAAGTTAGGCCAAAGACGCGTTTCTTTTTTAAATTTTTTGTAATCTATAGAATCTTTCAAATATTCGTTGACTTGTTTTTGATTGTCAGTCTCCATCATTTCGGCACCCAAAATCAAATTGTTACCGGCGGCTTTGTATAAGTCTTCGGTTAATTCCGATTCAAACCAGTGTGCTACGGGATTGTCATGTTCTTCACCAAAGAAAACCATATCGGCATTTTGA
>JALVKK010000120.1 GCA_027033875.1 Flavobacteriales bacterium | reverse complement strand
TGTCCAAACATCATTGGTCCAAGTTGAGCCATCATAAGTATCGACTGATAAAGTACCTATATCGGCACCATACATATAATAATAGAAAGTTAATTGCGGTTGTGTCAAACTTGATAAATCAAAAATGGGGCTTATCAATTCAGCTACATCGCCATTATTAGACCCCGAAGCCTCTGTATATGCGTACTTAGAACCGGAACGAGCATTTGCCGGTCCGGTATTAGAGGAAGGCGTATCAGCTTCGTTCGGTGTCCATCTGAAAGGAGGGGCAAAAGTACCTGCGCCTGTATTTTGAGGATCTCCCGACCAACAACTGGGATACCAATCACCTCCGGTATTTGAGGTTGTATCTTCAAAACCATAATTATAGGGAAAAGTATTGATTATGTCGCATTCTGTACGGAAAGTATAAGGTCCTTCCCAAGAACTGGTATCACCACCGCCACAATCGGCTTGTACATAAAAATCGTATTCGGTAGATGATGCCAAACCTGTTAATGTATAAGGATTACTTGAAACGGCAACTACGGTACCGCTGCCTTGGGTAAATCCGGTAGGACCATATTCAATATTCCAAGCGGTAGCTGTACCTGTTTCCGTCCAAGATAAGTCGGCAGAATCATCTGTAATATTTGAAGCTGATAATAAACTGGGATGTGAACAAGAAGGAGCTTCTTGTATCATGATATCGTCAACAGCTATATCACTTTTAAAATCGTTACCTCTAATAGCTCTTAATTTTATTTTCGTAACAGAACTTGTTAAAGGTATTACCGCTTCTAACCAAGAGTCGGAATCCGAAGTTTGTTGTTGTCCCGATATTGTCCAAACATCATTGGTCCAAGTTGAGCCATCATAAGTATCGACTGATAAAGTACCTATATCGGCACCATACATATAATAATAGAAAGTTAATTGCGGTTGTGTCAAACTTGATAAATCAAAAATAGGACTTATCAATTCGGCTACATCACCGGCGGCAGATCCTGATGCTTCAGTGTAAGCATATATCGTACCGTTATGAGCATTTGCCGGTCCGGTATTGAATGAAGGGGTATCTCCATCATTCGGTGTCCACCTGTATGGACCTGTGAGTGAACTTGAACCTGTATTTTCCGGATTGCCGGACCAACAGCTATTAATCCAATCACCGCCTTGATTTGAGGTTACATCTTCAAAACCGTAATTATATGGAAAAGTAGAAATAACATCACATTCTGTACGGAAAGTGTAAGGACCTTCCCAAGTACTGGTATCACCACTGCCACAATCGGCTTGTACATAAAAATCATAATTTGTTGCGGAAGACAAACCGGTTAATGTAAAAGGATTACTTGAAGCGGCAACTACGGTACCGTTGCCTTGGGTAAATCCTGCCGGACCGTATTCAATGTTCCAAGCCGTAGCCGAGCCGTTTTCCGTCCAAGACAGGTCGGCGGAATTATTTGTAAAATTGGAAGCTGACAAATCGGATACGGGCAAACAAGAAGGTTGCGGCTCTACCACAATATCATCTAAACCTATGGCATAACCATAGTTAACCGTTCCGATAAATCTGAATTGAGTCGTAGCTGTTAAAGTATAATTGTCTAAAAGAATTGTTTCATCAATCCAATCGGAAATATCATCTAGATATTCTACTATTTGCGTCCAACTTGCACCGTTATCAGTTGAGATTTCAACATTCAAAGTATTTTGGTCTCCACTCCATTCAGGTTGTACGTGAGAAAATTTTAATTGATATGCTCCGGAGGATAAATCCATTACAGGTGTTACCAAAGCAGTTTGAGAATTGTTGTAATCATCTTCAAAAAGTTGGGCTGATTCTGCTCCATTGTACGGACAAGCAGCAGGACCGGAATCGCCGTTACAACCCGTCCAATCAATTGCATTGTTAATATGAACTTGTGTCATTGATCCGGGTACGCCGGCATCAAAATTTTCACTAAATTGTGCTTTCGCCTGCCAATTGACAGAAAAAAACACAAAGAGTATAAAAGTAATTATTCTTTTCATAGTTTCTAAATTTATTTTTCAAATAACAAATATATAAAAAAAAATAAAATAATATTGCTATACGTATAATTTTATTTGATTTACACATAAAATACCATAAAAAAAAGAGGTTGTTTCAAAAAGAAACAACCTCCGGTATAAATAAAATGAAATAATTAAATCTTATTTTACAATGAGTTTTCGGATATAAGATTTGTTTTCGGAAATAATTTTTACAAGGTAAACACCTTTTTTGATATGTCTTATATTGACGGTAAATGTATCGCTATCAATATTATTGCGGTAAATTTCCTTACCGGTCATCGTATAAACGAATACTTGCGCGTCATCATTCAAGTCTTGTGATTTGATAACAAATTCGCCGGATGTCGGATTGGGATATATACCCGTAATATTGTCCAATTCGTTGATATTACTTGTTGCATCAATCACAAAATCATCAATCATCAAAATGTTTTGAGCAGCCGGTGATTTGCCGTGGAATGCTACGTAATAAATACCGTCGGCAGGTACGGTAACATTCGTATCTACAAATTCATGACAACCGTTTGCAATATCGGTCTCCGACAATAACAAGGTGCCGTTTGTGGCAGTTGCCGAATTGAAATCGGTAGTTAAATAAACGTCCATATCTTCTTTATAAGTATCACCGCCGTCATTGCCGTAAGAGAACATGATTGTATAGTTGGTGCCGGCAACTAAGTTAAAGCCCGGACTGAATAACCAATCATCCATATCGCTATTGGCATTGAACGGTACAAGCATTACGTAATCCGTATTATCAGAAATACAAGAAAACGGTGCATTACTTGTTGCATGGCTCCAAGTATTATTATCGCCGTTTGTATCTTCGACAATCCAGCAACCTGCGTCCGTATCAAAATTTTGTCTGTAAGGCAATGATACGGGGTCGCAGAATGTCGTAAATGTATAAGGTCCTACCCAAGCACTGGCATTACCACCACCGCAATCGGTTTGTACATAAAAATCATAAGATGTATTAGAAGTCAAACCGGTTAAAGTATAAGGGTTGGTCGTAACTGCTACGACGGTACCGTTACCTTGTGTATATCCTGTAGGTCCATACTCAATATTCCAAGCCGTAGCAGAACCGTTTTCTACCCATGACAATTCGGCTGAATCAGTTGTAATATTGGCAACCGATAAAGATGATGGCTCTGGACAAGGAGGTGTTTCCATTATAGAAAAGTCGTCAAACATCAAATAATTTTGATTGGCTGGAGACTTACCGTGAAATGCTATATAGTAAACGCCGTCAGCCGGTACGGTAATTTGACTATCAATAAAATCATGACAACCGTTACTAATACCGGTCTGTGAGAAAAATTGCGTACCGTTTAATGCATCGACAGAATTGGGAGCTGTTGTCAAGTAAGCATCCATATCTTCCAAAGCGGTAGTCGATTCATCATTTCCATAAGAGAAAGCAATGGTGTAATTAGTTCCGGCATGTAAATAGAAACCGGGGCTAAATAACCAATCGTCCATATTTTGAGCCGGATTAGCCGCCATAAACATCACATAATCACTAGATCCTGATACACAAGAGAAAGCAGAACCGTATGAAGTTGCTCTACTCCATAATATTCCGTCGCCGTTTGTATCTTCAACAGTCCAGCAATCGCTATCAGAATCAAAATCTTGGGAATAAGGCAGTGCTTGGGTATCACAGAGTGTTGTCAAACTATAAGGTCCGAACCAAGTGCTGGTGTCGCCGCCACCGCAATCGGCTTGTACATAAAAATCATAAGCTGTATTGGGTTGCAAACCTGTTACCGTATAAGGGTTGTTTGTAACGGTTATAGTCGTACCTTGACCTTGTGTAAATCCGGCATCGCCGTATTCAATATTCCAAGTCGTAGCCGTTCCGTTTTCGACCCAAGACAATTCGGCAGAATCAGATGTAATATTTGAAGCGGTCAGACCGGTTGGCAAAGGACAAGACGGACAGGCTTCAAAGCCACTGGGGATATTAGGATCACCTATATCTGTGGGGACATTAGAACCGGCACCGCTATCGGCTATCAGGGTCCCGACACTATTGAAAACCATATATTCATTTTCTTCTCCGTAAGCTCCTTGGAAATAGTTAAATGATAAGATATCACCGGTATTAACGGGGATAAAATAAGATTCAGGTCCTGAACCGGTATCTAAAGTTATATCAGATAAATAAGCGGTTCCGTTGACATATACGGTAAGAGTTCCGCCGTTCCATCCGTCTCCGTAAGAGTCAATCAAATCAACTTGGAAGAAACCGCAAGACCCCGGAGTTGTAAATGTATAAGGACCAAACCAAGTGCTGGTATCACCGCTACCACAATCGGCTTGTACATAAAAATCATAAGTTGTAGCTTGTGTCAAGCCCGTTAATGTATAAGGATTTGTTGTAGCATTGACTATTGTACCGGTACCTTGTGTATATCCTGTAGGTCCATACTCAATATTCCAAGCGGTAGCAGTACCGTTTTCCATCCAAGACAGTTCCGCCGAATCAACCGTAATATTTGCAGCTGATAAGGTTGAAGGCGGAATACAAGAAGGCGTTTCCATTATAGAAAAATCATCAATCATCAAAAGATCTTGGTCTGCCGGTGATTTACCGTGGAATGCAACATAATAAATACCGTCGGCCGGAACGGTTACAGCCAAATTATTATAATCGTGACAACCGTTGTCAATACCTGTTTCCGACAAAATTTGTATCCCGTTTAAAGCATCGGTTGAATTGTTACCGGTTGTAAGGTAAACATCCATATCTTCAGGGAATGAAGTGCCACCGTCGTTTCCGTATGTGAAGGTAAGCGTATAATCTGTTCCGGCTGTCAGATTAAAGCCGGGACTGAACAACCAATCGTCCATATCGATACTGGAGTTATATGATACCGCCATTACATAATCAGTGCCGGCAGTATCGATACAAGAAATAGCTTGAGAATAAGTAAAACGTTCCCATTGCGTCCCGTCTCCATTAGTATCTTCGACTGTCCAACAATCGGAATTTGTATCAAAATCTTGTGTGTATGGTAAGTTTTGAGTAGCTGTACAAAGAGTTTTGAAAGTATAAGGTCCGTACCAAGAACTGGTATCACCGCCTCCGCAGTCAGCCTGAACATAAAAATCATATTCGGTGGAAGACATCAGTCCGTTTAAAGTAAACGGATTGCTCGAAGCGGCGACAACCGTTCCTTGTCCTTGTGTAAATCCTTGGGGTCCATACTCAATATTCCATGCTGTAGCCGAACCGTTTTCTGTCCATGATAATTCTGCAGAATCAAAAGTAATATTTGATGCCGACAATGATGTCGGTGTAAGACAAGAAGGTGTTTCTTCCAAAAGGATATCGTCGATTGCCATATCACTATTCCAACCGGCTCCTCTGACGGCTCTGAATTTGATTTGCGTAGTATTGTTCGGTATGGAGACAAAAACTTGCATCCAAGTTGCATCATGAGATGCTTGTTGTTGTCCTGATATGGACCAAACACCTTCCGTCCAAGTGGTACCGTCATACGTATCAAGATATAAATTTCCCATACTATCGCCATACATGTGATAATAGAAAGACAATTGCGGTTGGTTTAAACCGGTCATATCAAATACGGGACTTATCAGTTCAGCAACATCACCGGTATCAGAACCTGATGCTTCCGTATATGCGTACATATTACCGGAATGAGCAGCAGAAGGACCTGTTTCTGACGAAGGAGTAGCGCCGGTATAAGCTGTCCACCTGTATGGTGGAGCGAAAGCTGTAGCACCGGTATTCTCAGGATTTCCCGACCAGCAGCTGGCTGACCAATCACCACCGGAATTAGAGGTTAATTCTTCAAAACCATAATCGTACGGGAAATTAGAAATAGTCGTACAAGCTGTAAAGAAAAACATGGGACCTTCCCAGGTGCTGGTATCACTACCGCCACAATCGGCTTGTACATAATATTCATAACCGGTTCCGGGACTTAGCCCGCTTAAAGTATAAGGATTAGTGGTAACTGCTACTGTTGTTCCGGTACCTTGTACAAATCCGGCAGGTCCGTATTCTATATTCCAAGTCGTAGCCGAGCCGTTTTCCGTCCAAGACAATTCGGCAGAGTCAATCGCAATATTAGCTACTGCCAAATCGGAAGGCGCCGGACAAGTAGGCGTTTCTTGTACGAGTATATCGTCCAAATACCATTCGGCAGCCCAGTTTCCAACATAATGAAAAGCTATATAAACATTGGCTGATACCGGAAGTGTATATGGTCCGTTTTCTACCCAAGTATTTTCGGTGCCAATTACATCATTTAATGTTGTCCAAGTGGCAAGTGTCGGGTCGCCGCTACCGGTATAGTCAGTTGAATATAAGACTTCTTGTGTGCCGGCATAATCGGAAAAGTGTACATTGTCAAAATAAATCAATTGCGGCGCAGTAGCTGTCGATAAATCAATAGCAGGAGAAATCAACCAACGGTCATTATCTCCATGAAAATCGTCAAAAAAAGCCGAATATGCGCCTGAATTGAATCTTGACGAATTTTGAGCCCAATTATTACCGGCATCACTATTTGATCCGGCTACATCTATCCAGCCGGACGGTGGAACGGAAGTTTCAAATCCTTCCGTTAAATATTGTGCATTTATCTGCCAACCGGCAACAAATAACATAATAAGCAAAAAAATAATTGTTTTTTTCATAGCAAATTCATATTTAATATTGTGATGTCAAATGTAGCTATTTATCTTGATTTGTCAAAATAAAAGCTAAAAAAAATACAATATGCTTCATAAATATTGCTTATTTTTTAAGAAAAACATATTCAATTTATTAATATACTGTATATTTTTATGATATCAGATTTATACAAAAAAAACTGTCTCATTTAGTTTTGAGACAGTTTTTTAATATAATTGCCTAAAATTATTAATAATTATTACTTAAAATTAACTGTAACTTCACCTTTTTTTGTAGAATAATTTACCTTTAAAGCATTTACTTTTCGTAATTCTTCTTTGATATCGGTGATAATTCCCATACCTACGTCTGCATCAGCTTTGATAGAGGTTATCATCAAAGGTTTTTCTTCTTCGCGTTTAGCAGCTTTTTCTTTCAGCACAAATGGTCCTATATCACTGACACTGGCAAAGGCATCGTCCAATTGAATACGGGGTTCTTTACCGTATTTGGATTGGTATTTTTTTATAGGTGTTCCTACATATATGTAAGAAGCCAAACCTTTTTTTTCTATTTTTTTAACTTGGTCAGCCGAAGGCATCTTAACACTTACTTTCCTTTCACCGTTTTCTCTCATCACGGTTGCCACCATAAAGAAAAACAGGAGCATAAAAACGATGTCAGGTAAAGACGCCGTTGAAATAGCCGGCGTTCCACTGTCTTTTTTCTTTGAAAATTTAGCCATAATTTATCTTTTTGGTGTTGATTCTGCTATTTTTTGCGGATAGGCATCTTTGACTGCCTTTTGTTCATCTTCGGTAAGTTTGTCAAAAGATTTACCATATTTTTGTTTGGCATAACGATTTCTAATGTCATTATAAGCCGCTGTCAGTTCATTATACACCGAGATGTACATTTTGTAACTGGTTTCGCGTGTATGCTTTATCATAATTACCGCTTTTTGCGGATTATCGGATGATTTGGGATCTTTGCCGTTGTTGGTGATAAAGTCGATAGCAATTTTTTTGACATTTTCGACTTTTTCAGGTTTTTCTTCTATCATCATTTTGTCTTGTCCGTTGATTACAATTTCCAAGACGTTTTTTTGTTTGATAACCGGTGGTGGCGGCGAATTTTTATCTTCCAGCGGTGGCAATTTTCTTCTGATACCGTAGTTACTTTCCATAGTAGTAGTAACCAAGAAGAAAATCAATAGCAAAAATGCTATATCTGCCATTGAACCGGCATTGATTTCTTGTAATTTTCTTTTAGCCATTTTAATAATTTTTAATTAATTATTCTTCTTCTTCATATTCTTCTTCATACTCTTCTTCTTCTTCGTATTCTTCATATTCTTCAACAACTTTATTAGCGCCAAAGCCTGATAAAACGGGAGACAAGAACATCAATAATACGGCTATGGTACCGAGAATATAAAAAGTATATAAACCGGTATCAACCCAACCGGAAGTATTGGCATCTACATCTATATTGGGATAATAATGTTCCGCTTTGTTTGATGCTAAAATAAATTTGGCAATAGCAACAACGACTAAAAATAAAAGGCTTACAATAGCAGTTTGTTTTAATTTTTCAGGATGAGACAGCATTTCTTTAAACCAAACCCAAACGGAGGCCAAAACTGTAACAACTAAAACAAGATAAGTAAACTTTAACATCCCGTCTATGGAACCGTCGGCATTTTCCGTATCTTTCATAATCATAATATAGAATATCAAACCGATAACAGCGATAACTCCTACTATGATTTTACTGGTTAAACTAATTTTTTTATCCATATTATTAAATATTATTTATTGTGACTATATTTTACCAACATATCTACCAATGAGATTGACGCATCTTCCATTTTATTGACGATGCTATCAATTTTTGCAATGATAAAATTGTAGAAAACTTGTAAAATGATAGCTACAATAAGACCGAATACGGTTGTTAACAATGCCACTTTAATACCACCGGCTACCAATGAAGGTTGCATATCTCCGGCTGCTTCAATTTTATCAAAAGCTTGAATCATACCGATGACCGTACCCATAAATCCGAACATCGGTGCCACAGCGATAAATAAAGCCAACCATGATACATTTTTTTCTAATTGTCCTACTTGAACGTTACCATAAGACACAACTGCTTTTTCGGCAGCATCAACGCCTTCGTCCATTCGTTCCAAACCTTCATAGAAAATAGAAGCAATTGGACCTTTCTTTTCTCTCAACAAGTCTTTTGCTTCTTCAACGCCACCTTCATCGAGAGCGCCTTCCACTTCATCCAAAAGATTATCGGTATTGGTATCGGCAAATGACAGATAAATTATTCTTTCGATTGCTACGGCAAGACCTAAGATTAAAGTCAATAGAACAATTCCCATAAATGCGGGTCCGCCTTCTACAAATCGTTTTTTAAGTTCTTGATGAAAAGATTTTGTGTCTGTCGCTTCTGCATCAGAATTTTTTGCTTTTTCCACTTTTTTCTCTGTTTGCGCTTGTGTGTTTTGCGCTTGTTCATTTTGCGCTTGAACATTTGATGTTACAAAAAATAACATGCCTACAATAGCCAGAATTGTAAATACTTTTTTCATATCAATTTTAATTTAATAGTTTTAATTTTTAATTTTTATTTGGTTAAACATCTATATTTCAAAATCAAGCGGAGAGAGAGGGATTCGAACCCTCGGTACGCTTGTGACGCACACACGCTTTCCAGGCGTGCACCTTCGGCCTCTCGGTCATCTCTCCTGCGCCACAAATATAATTGGTTTTCGTTGAAAGACCAAATTTCGTCCTTTTCTTTTACAAATAACGCATATTTCTTGTTTTTTGATATATATTGCGTGAAAATTTTTATTATTAACAGAAAAACAAGGTCTTTTTTTTGTTTTTTTCAATATATTAAAAATTATTACTCATTCATTTCGCCTCTTAATGATCTTTCAAAAGCGGATTTTATGTTTTTTTTTGATAATTTTTTTCCTAACAAATACATCATTTTGGTCAATGCCGCTTCCGTTGTCATATCTTTTCCGTTATATACACCTATTGACATTAATTTTCTGCCTGTTTCATATTTGTCAGGTACAATTTTGCCTTTTGGACATTGGGTAATATTAATTATATGTATAGATTTTTTTTCAATGGCTTCTTTTAGCAAATTGATAAACCAATCTTGCGTCAGCGCATTACCCGAACCATAAGTTTCTAATATAATAGCTTTTATATCAGGTAAGTTTATGATGTGAGAAAGATATGTTTTCGTGATTGAAGGGTGTAATTTGACAACGATAAGGTTTTCTTCCAAACGGGTATGCACATTGAATATACCCTCCGAAACAGGCAAGATGCGTTTGTTGTAAAATTTTAGTTCGACGCCGGACCGGACCAAAGGCAGATAATTGGGCGAATCAAAAGCATTAAAATGTTCGGAACTGGCTTTGATGGTTCTGTTACCCCGCAATAGTTTAAATTCAAAATAAATACCGACTTCGGGAACAACAGGTACATCTCCGTCATAACTGCCGGCTATTTGTATGGAGGTAATGATGTTTTCTTTGGCATCGGTACGCAAATCACCGATAGGTAATTGTGAACCTGTCAATATTACCGGTTTGGACAAATTTTCGAGCATAAAACTCAAAGCCGAAGCTGTATAAGCCATGGTATCCGTACCATGCAATATGACAAAACCGTCATAATTATCATAATGTTTTTTGATGATTTTTGCCAAAAAAACCCAATGTTTCGGTCGTATATTTGATGAATCTATTGGCTTATCAATAGAGATTGTATCAATTGTTTTGTCTATCAATTGCAACTCGGGGATACTTTCTATCAATGTTGAAAAATCAAAAGGTATCAGTGTTCCCGTCTCCAAATCTTTGCGCATACCGATCGTACCGCCTGTATATATCATCAAAATTTTGTTATTGGGCATTTTGTTTTAAATTTGAACCAAATATAAAGAATATTTGATGTAATGCAAATGCCTTTTGTATAAACCGAATAATCTTTTTTTATTTATTGCAATGAAATAATTCCAAATACCGAAAAATCAGCCTACATCAGGCAAAGTAAAAAAGTTAAAATTGATATTTACCTGTTCAATATAATAAAATTAGTTTATTTTTACCCGAAAAAAATATAAGTGATTGCTAAAATTAAACATATAATTATTATTACAACCATATTTTTTATCGGTTTGGTTTTTTATTCATGTAAAAATAAAGAACCCAAACAATTTGACTTTGATGCCGTCAAGAAAGAAATAAATAAATTGCCGACAAATAAACGCGTTGCCAAGTGGGACAGTTTAATCAAATTGCACCAAAACGACACCTTGACAGGTTACTTATTTTTCAATAGAGCTTATTGTAATTTTTTTAATAATGAATACGATGAAGCTATTAATTATTTTATCAAAGCTCAAAAAAAATTTTCTATAAATCGTAACGAAAGAATGCTTGCGGAAATATATATTCGATTGGGAACCGCTTACAATGAAAAAGAAGAATATAAACTTGGCTCAAAATATCTTTTTAAAGGTATCAAATTGGCAATGAAATTTGATGATGCTGATATTTTATCACCGGCCTATAATGAATTGGCTCGTATTTATTACACCTATAAAGAATACGATAAATCAATAGCATATTTAAAAAAAATATTGGCAATTGCAAAAAAAAATAATGAAGTTAGAGATTTGGTAACCGTTTATAACAATATTGCCATTATATATCAGGAACAAGGGCAAAATAAAAAGGCTCTCGAATACTTATTTAAAATTATTAAACTTGATATTAAAAATAAAATAGAACCTTACAATCTATTGGTATTTTATGACAATTTGGCCTTTAACACTTTTAATGTTACAAAAGATAAAAACAAAGCCTTACAATATGTTGATAAGTCATTAAAAATAGCTCGTCAAAACGGACTCAAATCCATTACAACTTATGAGTTCTTATCCAAAATGTATTATGAGTTAAACCAACCGGATTCTGCAAAATATTATTTACATAAAGCTATTAACCTGAATGATAAAGATAAACATAAAGAACTCATCGAAATGTATGATATGTTGATACAGATTGAATTGAAACAAAAAAAAGACACAAGTATCTTGAAAATGATTAGATTCAGAGATTCCATAAATGATCTGTATGAAGAAAAAATCAAAAATAATAGCAAAAATGCATTAAAATGGAACATGAAAACTGTTCATCAACAAAAAGAGTTATTGCAAGTTCAAAAAATCAACAAAAAGAATAGAATCATCTTTATCTTTATCATCGTAATGTTCGTACTTGGCTTAATAATTTCTTTTCAGTTTAATCGATTTGACATTTTAAAACATAAACAAGAAGTCTTTATTTTGGAACAAAAAGTCTTGCGTTCGCAAATGAATCCGCACTTCATATTTAATGTATTAAGTTCCATTCAAAATTCATTGATAGAAAAAAATACAATTACATCGGTTACGTATTTATCAAAATTTGCCAAATTAATTCGTCAAAATTTTGATTTTATCCAAAAAAAACAAATATTGCTGAAAGAGGAGTTGGATATGATTCAAAATTATTTGGATACACAAAAATTTCGTTTTAAAGATAAATTTGACTATCAAATTAATATTGATGACAAAATATCATCAAAAGAGTATTTAATCCCACCAATGATATTGCAACCTTTTATTGAAAATTCTATAGAACACGGCTTTAAAAATATTTCATACAAAGGACTTGTTACTATTAATATTAAGATAATTGACAACAAATTATGCTTTGAAATTATAGATAACGGTTCGGGGTATGAACCTAAAAAAGACGATAAAGAACATGCTTTGGACATCTTCAAAAAACGTTTATTGTTATTAGGTAAAGAAATTTATGACAGTTTTAAAATTACTCGTTTGCAACAAGGTACCAAAGTTGTTTTTTGTTTTGATATTATTAAGGCATAAGTTGTTTTAAAAATAAATGCAAAAAATAGCCTGTTTTACAAAAAAAAATGTTATTTTTGCACAAAATCACAAACAAACTAATGAATATATTATGAAAGTCGTAATCATAGAAGACGAGTTAGATGCTCGCAATGTAATTAAATTTCTTTTAAGGCAATTTTTTCAGGATGATATTAATATAGTTGGATATTCTGCTAAAGTCTCCGATTCATTGCCCCTTATAAAGAAAGAAAAACCTGATTTGATATTTCTCGATGTACGACTTGAAGATGGTTTAGGACTGGATCTTTTAAAAAAAATAGACAAAATTGATTTTCAAATTATCTTTACCACAGCTTATGATAATTATGCCATTAAAGCCATAAAATTTGCAGCTATCGATTACCTTCTCAAACCTATTAATCCCGAAGAATTTAAAACGGCTGTTCAAAAAGCAATAGATAAAAAACAAGAATTTCAAGAATTATTAAAATTACAAGAAGAACTTGATTGGGAGTCAGAACAAGCTATTGCCGTTAAAACCGCCGAACAAACGCATTTTATCCCTTACAAAGATATTATTCGTTTAGAAGCTGACGGGTCATATACTCTGATTGTTACCGTTAGTAATAAAATTTTTGCTTCAAAAAATTTAAAATTTTTTGAACAAACCTTACCTGATAACGCTTTTATTAGAACGCACCAATCCCATTTGGTAAATAAAAAGTATATCAATTTTATTAAAAATGATTTTATAAAATTAGAAAACGGTGAAGAAATTCCGGTTTCTTTTAGAAAAAAAAACGCCGTAAAAAACTTTCTGAATAATAAAAATTGACACTTATAAATTATTTTCTAACGCTTACAAAACAAATTTGCTTTTCTATCTTGTATAGTCGTACATTTGCAAGTGAATTTATTATGTTTGTTTGTGTGATAAATTTGTTTGTGTTAAAAAAGCACGTTGATCTCATTCAACGTGTTTTTTTTTTTATTTATATTTTGATTTATTTATTCAGCGATAAATATGAATGTCTTATTTTAAATATATCAGGGTAAAATCTTT
>JALVKK010000119.1 GCA_027033875.1 Flavobacteriales bacterium | reverse complement strand
GCTATTTTTTCACCTACAACAGAACCCATAGAGCCGCCTATAAAGGTAAAATCCATGGCAGCAACGACCAAATCTTTTCCTTTGGATTTGCCTACGGCAATACGAACGGCATCATTCAATTTGGTTTTTTTGTATGCAGCTTTGAGCCGGTCGGTATATTTTTTGGTGTCTTCAAATTTTAATGGGTCTTTGGATTTCATTGTTTTCCAAAGTTCTTCGTATTTTTTGTCATCAAATAATATTTCAAAATATTCTTCGCTACCGATACGCATGTGATAACCGTCTTCGGGACTGACATATAAATTTTCGACTAACACATCTTTATCAACAATTTTTCCCGAAGGGGTTTTGTACCAAAGTCCTTTTGGAATATCTTTTTTTTCGGATGTCGGCGTAACGATTCCTTTAATCTTTCTTTTAAACCAAGACATAGTGTTGTTGTTGTTTAGTTAATTGATAATGAGATTTATTTGTCAATAACAATTGTATTAACATTATTTAAGTCTTCAAAAGCTTGTGATAAGCGTTTTTTAAATGATATTTCGGCTTCACGTAACCATTTTCGCGGGTCGTAATATTTTTTATTGGGCAAATCCGCTCCTTCCGGATTTCCGATTTGGGTTTTTAAATAATCTTTGTATTTATCAAAATACTCACGCACACCGGATGTAAAGGCAAATTGCGTATCCGTGTCGATGTTCATTTTAATAACACCGTAACTGATGGCATCTTTGATATCTTTCAATTCCGAACCGCTACCGCCGTGAAATACGAAATTAACAGGCGAATCATTTTTCAAATCAAATTTATCTTTGATATATTTTTGTGAGTTTTTAAGAATCTCAGGTCGTAAAACTACGTTCCCCGGCTTATAAACACCGTGAACATTTCCAAATGATGCCGCAATGGTAAAGAAAGGACTGATTTGTCTCAACTCGTCATAGGCATAAGCGACTTCTTCGGGTTGGGTATAAAGTCGGGCATTATCGACATCCGTATTATCGACTCCGTCTTCTTCTCCACCGGTAATTCCCAATTCTATTTCGAGATGCATATCCAGTTTTTTCATTCTTTGAAGGTATTCTTTACTGATGGCAATATTTTCTTCGATAGGTTCTTCCGATAAATCCAACATATGCGAACTGTATAGCGGTTTACCGTTTTGTTGATAAAATTTTTCGCCGGCTTCTAAAAGTCCGTCAATCCAAGGTAACAATTTTTTGGCGGCGTGGTCGGTATGAATGATTACCGGAACGCCATACAATTCCGCCAAATCGTGAATATGTTTGGCACCTGCAACAGCGCCGGCTATGGAAGCTTGTTGGTGCTCATTAGACAAGCCTTTTCCGGCATTAAAGTGTGCGCCTCCATTTGAAAATTGAATAATAATAGGTGCGTTCATCTCACGAGCCGTTTCTAAGGCTGCGTTAATGGTGTTTGAGCCTGTAACGTTTACAGCAGGTATGGCAAAGCCTTTTTCTTGAGCATAAGCCAATAAGTCTTGAAGTATTTGACCGTATATAATTCCGGGTTTTAGTTTCATAATGATTGTTTTTTATGAGGTAAAATTACATATTTTTTTTTAATCCGGATTTATTGGCTGAATTTAATTTTTTTAATAAATCTGAAATGAATAAAATCATATTTGTCATTCCGACGAGACTAGAAGAGGCGACCTGTTTTTAGCAAATCTGAAATCGATATAATTTCTCAAAGCATCACTTTCTTCCGCGACAAAGCATACAAAAGCAACAATGCCGTCATAAATATGGCAATCCGTGCCAAATAATCACCGTGTGCGGTGTAAAATGTTTGTGTTTCATTGAGATGAACGGTTGCGTCTATACTACCGCGTTTGTTGTAGGCGAGTGATTTTATAATCTTGCCGGTTTGGTCGATGTGAGCCGAAACACCTGTATTGGCGGATTGTACCAGATCGCGTCGGGTTTCAATGGCACGCAATCGCGCCAGACTCACGTGTTGCCGGTGTCCTTCGGTATCACCCCACCAACCGTCATTAGTGATAACAGCCAGTAAATTGGCACCTTTTTTGACATAATCCGTTACATATTCACCATAGATACTTTCGTAGCAGATAATAGGTGCGACTTTGACAGGCGTGTCTGATACATTAAATACACTACGTTCTTTTTGCGAAACATTGGAACCCATGGAAACACCTATGGTTTTGGTTACCCAATTGCCGATTAAAGGTTCTAAAATGTTTCTAAACGGTGTGTATTCCGCCCCGACTACCAATTTTGATTTGTGATAGATTTGTATGCTGTCATTCGGACTAATCAAAACAGCCGAATTATACATATCATAATAACGTCCTCTTCGGGTTCTATTAGCTGTTTCGGGAATATGATTATCGTTTTTCGGATACCAATGAATAAAATCAACGCCGGTCAGAATATGTGTATGATGATTTTGAGAAAATTTTTTCATTAGCTCATAAGGACGCGAATAGGTAAAATCATTGATTTCCGCATATTGCGAAAGTGCTGTTTCCGGCGCTACTATTAAATCGGTTGTAGGATTGGCAATGCTTAAAAAATCTTTGGTTAATTGTGTGTTGCTATAATCAAACTTATCTTCCCACGGATCTAAATTTGGTTGTACAATAGAAATTTTTGCCGTTTGACCTTTTGTTTGATAATTATTTTTTAGGTAGAGTGAAAAAATAATAGGCAAAATAATGTAAAACAACGATTTAAGTACCGGTTTGAAGAGCAGTTTTTTGTCTTTGGTTTTAAAAAACGGTTTTACATTAATATATATAACAATATTGACCAGCAAAATCCAAAAAGTACCGGCAAAAGTACCGGTGTATTCATACCATTGAATCCAGCTTGTGTATTCTGAAAAGCCATTTCCCAGATTGAGCCAAGGCCATGAAAAATCCCAGTTTAAGTGAAATTTTTCAAAACTCATCCAAGCAAAAATCAGATAGGCTAATGCCATGCGTTGTGGCAATCGTTTTCTGACCCGATGAAACGACCAAAAAACCAAGGACATCAGTAGGGAATTAACAACAATGGCAAAAATAGCGCCTACGGCTGTTGAGTTGTATATCCACCGGGTTTTGAGCAAATTCCAAATAAAAAAACTGAGATAAACATATAGAAAAAAATATTTATTATTTTTATTGTTGATAAAGTTTTCGCTCAAAAAAAGCAATGGGACGAAAGCCAAAAACAAAAAGGCGGGAAACCCGTAAGTCGGCCAACCGAGTGTGAATAATAATCCGGATAAAACAGCTAAAAATAGATTTTTCAATGTCGTTTGTTTGATGACAAAAATACGTAAAAAATTAGTAGTTAGAAGTATTTAGCAATCATTTAAAACAAAACCTTATTTAACCTTATTTAGAGATTTACAAAAATATGAAATCGACACTTCGATACATTATTTGCTTCTATGTCGCAAATAACACTCAGTGTCCAGTTGACATCTGACATCTGAAATCGAAAATCTGAAATCAATATGATTCCTCAAATCAGATGCAGAGATTCTGTATGAAACGGTCGGTAAACATAAAAGACCAAAATATCTTATTAAGCAGATACATTAATTAATTTATAGAAATATTTTTGCTAAAAAAAACAAAAAGTTGATGTAAATCAGTTTTTAACACTTTTCTATATCTTATTTTTACTTAATAAAATTATAAAGCAATGAAGAAACACAATTTTTATGCAGGACCAAGCATTCTGCCTCAATATACCATAGAAAAAACCATTGAAGGTATCCAAAATTTTGCCGGAACCGGATTATCTATTTTGGAAGTATCGCATCGAAGTAAAGAGTTCGTTGCCGTGATGGAAGAAGCGCAGCAATTGTTTAAAGAATTGCTCGATATTCCCGACGGTTATTCCGTTTTGTTTTTGCAAGGCGGCGCCAGTACGCAATTTGCCATGGTGCCTAATAATTTGCTAAACAAAAAAGCTGCTTATCTCGACACAGGTGCGTGGAGTAGCAAAGCTATCAAAGAAGCCAAAGGTTTTGGAGAAACAGTA
This sequence comes from Flavobacteriales bacterium, assembly GCA_027033875.1. Taxonomy (GTDB): domain Bacteria; phylum Bacteroidota; class Bacteroidia; order Flavobacteriales; family Flavobacteriaceae; genus WGBX01. Next base: position 847 of record JALVKK010000119.1, on the reverse strand, counting down.
GTGGTAGCCAGTAGTAAAGATAAAGCATATAATTATTTACCGAAAGATTTTGATATTCCCGCCGATGCCGATTATTTTCATATAACGACTAACAATACCATAGCCGGAACGGAAATCAAAACGGATATTGATTCACCGGTACCTTTGATTGCAGATATGTCATCAGATATTTTCAGCCGTCCGGTTGATGTATCAAAATACGTATTGATATACGGTGGAGCACAAAAGAATTTAGGACCTGCCGGCGCTACCTTTGTAATTATCAAAGATGATATTTTAGGTAAGGTTGACCGTCATATTCCAACCATGCTTAATTACAAAACACATATAGACAAAGGCTCAATGTTTAACACACCGCCTGTTTTGGCCGTTTTTTCAGCCTTACAAACTTTAAAATGGCTCAAAGAGAACGGGGGAGTAGCAGCTGCACAAAAACGTAATATTGAAAAAGCCGGTATTTTGTACCACGAAATTGATCGTAATAAATTGTTTACGGCTGCTGTTCCGAATCCGGAAGATAGGTCTTTGATGAACATAACTTTTGTTATGAATGAGGCTTATAAAGAACATGAACAAGCCTTTCTGGATTATGCGTCTCAACACGGTATTGTCGGTATCAAAGGACATCGTTCCGTAGGTGGATTTAGAGCTTCTACTTACAATGCGTTGCCAAAAGAAAGTGTTGAAGTATTAGTTACAGTAATGCAAGATTTTGAGAAGAAAGTACTTTAGTTGAAAGTAGAAAGTGCCAAGCGACAAAGTGCCAAGTGCGAAATTGGATAAGAGATAAGAAATGAGGATAATTAGAAGCAGAAACTAAGGTCACTGAGTGCCACGACGAAGGAGT
>JALVKK010000118.1 GCA_027033875.1 Flavobacteriales bacterium | reverse complement strand
ATGCCATGTAGTAGCGTCAATAGACAATTCGCTAAAGGAAGCTGTCCCGATTTTGCGCCTGACAGCAGGTCCAATCACATAGGGTCCGATACCGATTGACAATTCGGATAATTTTATAGCTGCTTTTTCGCTTGCAATACTAAAATCTGAAGCGGCAATCAGTCCGACGCCTCCGCCAACGGCTTTGCCTTGCACTTTGGTAATGACAAATTTGGGGAGTTGTCGCATGGTGTTAATGACACGTGCAAACCCCATGAAAAATTCGATAGCTTGGTCTAGATTGTCCAATGCCATTAATTCGTCAAACGAAGCGCCGGCACAAAAAGTGCGTCCTTCACTTTGTAGGACGATGGCTTTGATATTGTTGTCGTTGCCGGCTTGTTGCAGCGTGTTGGCTAATTGTTTGAGTAAATAACCCGGCATAGCATTGCTCGACGGGTGAAAAAATGTGATATAACCTACGGAATTGATAATTTCCAGATTGACGCTACCTTGTGTCATAGTTTAAATGATTTTTTTAAATGATTATATTCTATTAAAGGTCAAGAACAATTTTTAAGTTTTCAGAAACAGTTTCAGAAATGTTTTTAGGTAATGTTCCTATTTTTTTGATAAGCCTTTTGTTGTCAATGGCTCTAATTTGATCAATCATAATATCACAGTCTTGATATAAATTCGCCGTTCCTTTTACTAAATGCACCCTTAAAATTTCCACTTCTTTTTTGATATTTGTTGTAACCGGACAGATAATTGTAGAAGGATGTTGCGTTTTATTTAATAAGTCTGTTTGAACAACCAAAACAGGTCGTGTTTTTCCGGGTTCTGTTCCTATTTTAGGATTCAAATCTGCTATCCAGATTTCAAATTGTTTAATCTGCATAATCAATATTTTCAAATTCCTTTAAAACTTTCATCGAATCGTTTTTAACCATTTCGGATTCCGATTTGAGCTTTTGTTCCAAAAGACGTCTCTTTTGATAACGATTGTAAAAAGCAATAGCTTCGTTGATATATTTATTGCGCGATGTTTTTATTTTTGAAAGTATTTTTTCTGTGTCTAAAAAAATATTTTCATCTACTTTTAAGGAAATGTTTTTCATGGAAATGTTTTTTTTGATATAACAAAAGTATATAAAAAAAGTATATTAACAACAAACTAATTGCTTTTTTATAACGATTTAACAACAATTTTGTTTCAAAATACTTAAACCTGTTTTTGTCATTTTGCGCTATTCCTTTATCCTGTTTTGCAAATCCATTCTTTCGTGTAAAATCCTTGTTATTTCTACCCAATTATCCATTTGTCGATAAAATATTATGTGTTTATTGACTTTAAATCCCAATAAATCGTTGATAATACCATCATAATTTTTTCCTAAAGAGGGATTGTTAGCAATTTTTTGACAATTTTCAATTAGTTGATAATAATATTTATCAGCTTGTTTTTCCGACCATTTATTAAATGAATAGTTCCAGATACTGTTTAAATCTTCTACGGCTTTATTTGTTAATTTATAATTAGCCATTCTTTTTTTGTTTTT
>JALVKK010000117.1 GCA_027033875.1 Flavobacteriales bacterium | reverse complement strand
TGATATTGGTTTTGAGCGTTATATCATTGTATTATTATTTCAAAAGACGCTTTTATTTGGACGATGCCGTCAAAGGACATAAAAAAACCAAAGTGCAAACTATGAATTTGACTTGGACGGAACGTTTCGGTATTACCGGTAGTTTGATTCGCAACGATTTACGTTTGATTTGGCGCAATGCTCGTCCGCGACAATCATTATTTGGATTTATAATTTTTTATGTGATGTCGTTTTTTTTGATGACTAACTATGGTGCGCAATATCAACCGGAGTTTAATAAAATTCTGTTTTTAATGATGCTTGCCGGCTATTTTGTATTGCAATTCGGTACTTTTATACCTGCTTGGGACAGTAACTATTATCCGTTGTTGATGACGCAAAATCTGACTTACCGTCAATATATTGAAGCCAAATGGTATTTGTTAAGTGTTTCGGTTGTACTGATTATGATTTTGACATTGCCTTTTTTGTTTTTAGGTTGGCAGGTGTATGCTTTGTTGTTGGCTATGGGTGTTTATACCCTCGGATTTAATTTACCACTGGTGTTGTATGCCGGTGTTTTTCGTACAACGCCTATCAAATTGAATGAAAAAGTTAAAGCCTTTCAATCAAAAGACAGTTTTAAAATGAAAACTTTTATAACCGCATTACTTCGTATGATATTACCGATTATAATCTTTATGGTGATAAAAAAATTTTTCGGGTATAACTATGCTATCGGATTTTTTGTATTCTTAGGATTGTTAGGTTTGGTTTTCAAAAACAAATTATTGGATTTTATAGTCGGGCAATATCAAAAACGTAAGTATAAGATGTTGCATGCTTTCAGGGAGGGTATCAAATAGTGTTGAAAGTTAGTAAAGTTTATAATGTTTGTAATGTTGAGGAGTAACTTATTTTGAAATGCTTTGATGCTAATGATTAATAAAAATTGTAATGACTAAAACTATATCCGACACCCAACACCGGAAATCTACCCCCGACAATCAATTAACCAGCATCACTAAATCACCAGATAACCATTATCATCAATAAATGAAAAATAAATTCACAGTCATATTATTATATTTTGTTATTGTTTGGACTAATCTCTACAAGTTTGTCTTGATACGGCAAGGTTTTTTGACAGAACCTGACGAACGGCGTTATTTTCAAACTTGGATTTTTTTGAAGCATTTATTATCGGGTGATTGGCAAGTGGCTATGAAAGCTGTTTTTTCGGCACAAGCACGTCCGGGGAGTGTATTATTGCATGTTGTACCGGCTTCTTTGCAGTTTTTATCAGCTAAAATCAGGGGGGTGGAGTTGTTTGAAACCAACAATTCGGATGTCGTTTTTGTTTATAACTTTTTTATTTTTGGACTGACGCTAGTAGTATTGTACCGTTTGTTTCAATTGATTTTTAAGAACCGGATACTGAGTTTGACAGGTGTATTGTTTTATAGTGTTTTGGTGGTCAATTTCAGTTATATCAGACACATTTATCCCTATGACGAATCATTGCTGATTTTTATCTTTTTAGTTTACAAATTGGCAAAAAATTACCGAATCAAACGGGTTTATAGTCCGAAATTTGCTTTTTGGACCGGCTTGTTGGCATTTTTTGCTTTTTTGGTCTATCCTGCTCATTATTTGATATTTATGGCAGTATATGTGCTGTTTAACTTGTTGTTATGGCAGAAAAAAATAGCGGTAAAACAAGCCTTCAGCTTAAATGCCGCTTACATCGGCGGAAGTGTCTTGTTGCTACTTGTTTTTGAAATGTTTTCAGGTTTCGGGCAGACTTCCTATATTTACAATTTGTTACATCTGTCTGGTACCGTCAATCAAGGCGATTACAATGAGGCTTTTAGTTTTATCATCAAATATTTTTGGCAAGTAGAACACTTTACGGGCTTAGTATTGCTGTTGGGATTGTTGATTTTTCCCGTCATCTATTTAGCAAGCAAAATGCCTTCAAAAAGCATAACCGGATTGATTGTATTGAGTTTTTTAATAATGTATTTAATGTATGCGGTTTCGTCTTACTTTTTGCATAATCTGGTGTTGATGGGCAGAATTTTACATCAATTTATTTTTGTCATTGTTTTGATGAATTTATTTGTGTTTGAAGGATTATCAGATGTACTGAGAAAATATTTTATAATACTATTGACCTTGGTACTGACTATTCAATTTTATTTTCAGATACAAGATTATTTGCAAATCAGCTATCCGCGTGATGTGTATTGGCGTTATTTGAAAACCTATCCGTTTTCTCAAATCCGTGAAATATCTGAATATGAAAATTCATGGTCAAACCTGCCAAAAAGACTAGACGGTATATACATTGACAAAACAAAACAAGATACAATTACCGTTGTAAACGGACAGTATTTTTATCCGGTAGATGATAAAACAAAGTGTCATAAATATCGTTCAAATCAATCAAAAAAGTTGATTTTCAACAAATTGCATTTTGTCAATTACAAGGCGTACCAATTTGAAGGCTATGATTTTAAAGCCAGAAAAATTTTGGATTCTTGCCGTTTTCGCATCAGAATTTATAAGTAACGAGTATCAAGTATTAAGCGGAACGTAGAGACATCACCGAAGTGCGTAAGAAGGAGTGAAATAACAAGTAATGTTGATATCTTACGAACATTACGAACATTACAAACTTTACGAACATTACAAACTTTACGAACTTTACAAACTTTACGAACTTTACGAACTTTACGAACTTTATAAACTTTATGAACTTTCAACTTTCAACTTTCAACTAATATAGTATCTTTGCAAGTATGGAATATCCTTCAAAATTACTGACCGAAATAGTCAATGAAATTGCCAAATTGCCCGGTATCGGCAAACGAACCGCTCTGCGATTGGCATTGCATTTGTTGAAGCAACCTATTGAGCAAAGTGAAGATTTGTCGCAGGCTGTTATCAATTTCAGAAAAGGCGTAAAATATTGTGAAATATGTCATAATATTTCCGATAAGCCGGTTTGTGATATTTGCAGTGATTCGTCGCGCCGGCACCAATTGGTTTGTGTAGTTGAAGACGTGCGAGATGTTATGGCGATAGAAAGTACCGGCGAATATCGAGGTGTTTATCACGTTTTGGGTGGTTTGATTTCGCCTATAGACGGCATTGGTCCATCCGATTTGACTATTGATAAATTGATGAAACGTATTGAAAATCAACATATTGATGAAGTTATTTTGGCTTTAAGCGCTACGGTGGATGGCGACACGACCAATTTTTATTTATATCGCAAAATTACAGAATTTGAAAGTTTTCCGAAAATATCAACTATTGCTCGCGGTATTGGTGTAGGCGAGGAGTTGGAATATGCCGATGAGGTAACCTTGGTACGTAGTATAATCAATAGAATCCCGTTTGAAAAATCAATCAGCCGGCATAAGTAAACTGACAATTTTTCAGGTTTTTGTTAGGTATGATTATTGTTAACATTATTATTTAAAAAAAAGGAATGATTTATGGCAAAAGATATAAAAATAGTCAATGAGCAAGTTTTGTTTGATATGCTTAGTGAAGAAGCGGAATTTATCCCCTTATTGAGTTCCGAAGATGAAAAGAAACTGCAAGATGCCGAAGTGCCGGACGAATTGGCTATTTTGACGCTTCGAAACAATATTTTACTACCCGGTGTGGTTATTCCCATTTCGGTTGGACGGGACCGGTCTATTAAATTGATAGAAGATGTCAATAAAAACGGTAAATTATTGGGTGTCGTAGCTCAACTTAATCCGGATATTGAGGTACCGATGTCAGGTGATATTTTCAAAATTGGAACGGTTGCCGAAATCAAACGGATAATTAAGATGCCGGACGGCAATTTGACGGTAATCATACAAGGTATCAAACGCTTTCGCATCGATGAAGTTTTGCAGGAAAATCCTTATATCAAGGCAAAAATTAATTCTTTGCCAGATGTCAATCCCAATAAATCAAAAGAATTAACAGCAGTAGTCGATTCCATTAAAGAATTGGCAATAAAAGCCATAAAACTCAATCAAAATATTCCGAGCGAAGCGACTTTTGCCATTGAAAATATAGATAGTCCGGTTTTTTTGGTCAATTTTATTACCTCAAATCTCGAAACCGAAGTTGAAAAAAAACAAGTCTTGCTCGAAACGGATGATTTTAACGAACGGGCTATGGGTTTGATAAAATTGCTCGACGAAGAAGTGCAACGTTTGGAGTTGAAAAACGATATTAAAAATAAGACCCGTAAAGTACTTGATAAGCAAAGCAGGGAATATTTTTTGCATCAGGAAATGCGAACCATTCAAGAAGAATTGGGTGATATAGGTCCTTTGCAAGAAATTGAAGAACTAAAAAAGAAAGCTAAGACCAAAAATTGGAAAGAAGACGTCAAAAAACATTTTGAAAAAGAGTTACACCGCTTAAAACGGATGAATCCGCAAGCACCTGATTTTAGTATTCAGCGCAATTATTTGGATTTGATGCTCGATTTGCCTTGGGACGATTTATCAGAAGATAAATTAGACTTACAATACGCGCGTGAAGTGCTTGATCGCGACCATTTCGGTTTGGAAGATGTCAAAAAACGGATTATAGAATATTTGGCTGTTTTAAAAATCAAAAACGATATGAAATCGCCTATTTTGTGTTTGTACGGTCCCCCGGGAGTCGGTAAGACATCGCTAGGAAAATCAATAGCGGAAGCCGTAGGACGCAAATATGTACGTATGTCACTGGGAGGCTTAAAAGACGAATCGGAAATAAGAGGACATCGTAAAACTTATATAGGTGCAATGCCCGGACGGATTATCCAGTCTATCAAAAAAGCCGGAACTTCAAATCCCGTTTTTATTTTAGATGAAATTGATAAACTCGGTAG
>JALVKK010000116.1 GCA_027033875.1 Flavobacteriales bacterium | reverse complement strand
ATTTCCGTAGCATCAATCCCTTCAGGTAATTTCAGCCAAAAATAAAAGCCGCCTCCGGGTTCAGTCCATTTAACGTCTTCAGGCATGTGTTTTTTCAAGGCTTCTTGCATCAAATTTTTGCGTTCGGCATATTCTTTCCTGATTCTGTTCAAATACTGTTCCAAATAGCCTTTTTTGATAAATTCATTAGCGATAACCTGCGTGAAATTAGGACTGCAAGCATCAATACCTTGCTTAATAATTTGTGCTTTTTCGTAAATATCCGGCGGAGCCAACATCCAACCCAACCGGAATCCCGGTCCCAATATTTTGGAAAACGAACCTGTATAAACCATAGTTACGTCATCATGATTCATCGCCATCAACGGAGTGGTTAATTCTTTAGATTTTTCAGAAAAATACAATTCATTATAAGCATCATCTTCCAACAAAAGAATATTTTTTCCTTTAAGCAATTCCAATAATTTTTGACGTTTTTGTTTGCTGTAAATAATGCCGGCAGGATTGTGAAAATTGGGAATAATATATAGTAATTTGGGTTGTCCGCTTGCCAAAACTTTTTTCAATGCATTTAAATTCATACCGTCGTGTTCAAGCGGTATGCCTTTGATATTTGCCTGAAAAGCCTTAAAAACGGCAATACCACCTATAAAACTGGGATTTTCAGTCAAGACCAAATCGCCGGGGTCTATAAATTCCATTCCCAATATATTGATGGCTTGCAATGAACCGGTGGTAATCATTAATTGATGAGTATCAACGGGTAAGCCTTTGGTTTTTAAATATTCTTTAAGCGTCTCGAGCAATGGCGGATAACCCGAAGTCGGTCCGTATTGAAAAGCAACTTTTTTTATTTCCGGATCCATATTTAATATAATCTCATCGACTTCCGCTACCGGAAACAAATCGTTGTTAGGCATACCGCCGGCAAACGAAATCACATCCGGACGAGTCGCCAGTTTCATCAAATCCCTGATTTCAGATGAACGTATGTGTTGCACAGTCTGTGAAAAATATGGCATAACTTTTTATTTTTAATTTCAATTTTCTAAAAGAGATTTTACAAACATTACAAACTTTACGAACTTTACGAACTTTCAACTAACATAAATTGCTTAAATTTACAAAAAAATAATTAATTTTATATTGATAATTTATTAAGCTATTCCTATGATACATCAAAAGCTGATAACTCCCCAAAATATTGTAGTAGTAGGTGGTTCTGACAATCCGAATAGCCCCGGTGGAAAAATTTTGGAAAACCTGATAAACAATGCTTTTAAAGGTGAAATTTTTGTAGTTAATCCGAAAAAAGACAAAATAAAAAATTTGCCTATATATAATAATGTATCCGATTTGCCCGAAAATGTAGATTTGGCAATCATCGCTATTGCTGCCAAATATGTTGAAGAAACCGTCAAAATATTAACAGAGCAAAAAAACACCAAAGCTTTTATCATAATTTCCGCCGGATTTAGTGATACGGGTGATAAAGGTCGTCAACTCGAACAGCGTATTGTATCGCAAATAGAAAAATACGGCG
>JALVKK010000115.1 GCA_027033875.1 Flavobacteriales bacterium | reverse complement strand
TTTTTCAAACAGTTTTTTTAAACCTTTTCGATAATGTGCTTCAAAAACAAATTTTCCGGTTATTTGACCATTGACAGCCACCCAAACACGTGTGCCTTGACCGGTTGCCATGGCACCTGTAAATGAGGCCGAACCGATTTTGTAGGTTTTATCGTCCTTTTGAGCTACAATGCCCTGTCCGGTTATTTCTTCAATTTTATCCAAATCGGTTAAGGTAATATTATCTAAATAATTATAAATCAACCGGCTGAGCGGGTGGTTTGAAGCTTTGACCATGGTTTTGATGATGGCTTTCTGTTCCGGAGATAAATCTTGTCCTTCGTAATGTACTTTGTACTTTTCTTGCAAGGTCAAAGTACCTGTTTTGTCAAAAACAATACTATCAATTTTAGATAGGTTTTCAACCACTTGAGCATTTTTGAGGTACAAATGCCTGTATCCGAATTGCCTTAAAATATTACCGAAAGCAAAGGGAGCGGACAGCGCCAAAGCACATGGACAGGCAACAATCAAGACGGCGGTTATCACCCAAATAGCCGTGCCGAAACCGGTGCTTATCCACCAATAAATACCGGCAAATAAAGCGATACTCAAAATAACATAAGTAAAATACTGGCTGATTTGATCGGTCAGATTTTTGATATTTACAGTTTTCGGGTCTTGAAAGGCTTCCCTACTCCACAGTTTGGTTAAGTAGCTGTTATCAACATCACTGATAGCTTCCATCTCTATATAACCGCCAATCTGTTTACCTCCTGCCAACAGCTGATCGCCTACTTGTTTTTCAACTGGAAGTGATTCTCCCGTAACAAAACTGTAATCTATCAATGCCGGATTTTTCATCAGAATGCCGTCAACCGGTATAATCTCTTCGTTGTGAATTATTATTCTATCGCCGGGTTTTAAATCTTTGATTTCGATGATTTCTTCTTTGCCGTCTTCTATTTTGGTAACGGCAATAGGGAAGTAAGACTTGTAATCACGTTCAAAAGACAAATAATCATAAGTGATGCGCTGAAAATATTTTCCCAACAATAAGAAAAACACCAAACCTGTCAAACTGTCAAAATAGCCGGCGCCGGTATCGGTTAAAACTTCGTAAACACTACGCAAAAACAAAACAGCAACACCTAAAGCTATTAAAATATCTACATTGACTATTTTTTGTTTTAAGCCTTTAATAGCACTGTCAAAATATTCGTTTGCCGAATAAAAAACTACCGGAACAGACAAGCCTAGCATAATCCACCGGAATAAAGGTGCAAATTTTTCTATCCAATAACCTTCGCCTTGAATATATTCGGGTAGTGCCATCAGCATAATATTGCCGAAAGCAAACCCGGCAATAGCCAAACGATACAAAAGTTTTTTATCCGATTTCTTTTTATCTTTATTCAAATCTTCCAAACTGATTAACGGCGGATAAGCAATTGAAGCCAAAATTTCAACAACTTCCCGCAGGGAAATTTTGCTACCGTTATAAGTTATCCGGACATTTTTGGTCGGAAAATTCACTTCCGAATGACTGATGTCCGCATTGAGTTT
>JALVKK010000114.1 GCA_027033875.1 Flavobacteriales bacterium | reverse complement strand
GAAGTCATCGAAATGGACAGAATGCGCAAATTGATTGCCGAACACATGCTCAATTCCAAACGCATATCGCCTCACGTACAATCTTTCGTAGAAGCCGATGTAACCAAAATTGTCAATTGGCGTAATCGTATCAAAGACGAATTTTTGAAAAAAGAAGGTGAAAAAATTACTTTTACGCCTATTTTTATCTATTACATTATTAAGGCTATAAAGGATTATCCTATGGTCAATATTCAAGTTGACGGCGATAAAATCATCAAAAAGAAACATATCAATATCGGTATGGCGGTAGCTTTGCCTAGTGGCAATCTGATAGTACCCGTTATCAAAGACGCTGATCGTTTGAGTTTAACAGGCTTAACCAAAGCTGTTAACGATTTGGCAAAACGCGCTCGCGAAAACAAATTAAAACCGGACGAAATAACCGGTGGAACTTATACCGTTACCAACATCGGTTCGTTTGGCAATATTGCCGGATCCGCTATCATCAACCAGCCACAAGTAGCTATTATGGCATTAGGTGCCATACGCAAAATGCCGGCTGTCATCGAAACACCGGAAGGTGATATGATAGGTATCCGTCAAAAAATGATTCTGTCTCATTCCTACGACCATCGTGTGGTCGATGGTATGTTAGGCGGTTTGTTTGCCAAACGTGTAGCAGAATATCTGGAAAGTTTTAACGGTGATAATTTATTGTAAATATCATAAATCATAAATAAATAAATAAAAAAAACGCCTTCTTTTGATAGGCGTTTTTTTCTTGTTTTAATTTTTTTGGGAGCCACTGAAAAGAATCTCTGTACGATTTTTTGCTAAAAATTTCGGTTTTTTCAGACGTCCTTATAAGGATTTGTTCTATTATTTTTTTACAATCAATTTATTAAAACTAATACCGTTTTTTACCAAATATATACCGGGAGACAAATCTGCAACAGAAAAAGAAAATGCAGATTTTTTTATCGTAAATTCCTTAATCAAATTTCCGTTGATATCATATATTTGAATCGTATTTGTTGCCAAATCGTCAAGCTCAATATGAACAATATCACGAGCCGGATTCGGATATATTTTAAAGTTATTAACAACTTTATCTTCTTGTACCGAATTGATGGCAGTCCACGTAGTTGTAAATAAACCACGTCCATGGGTTCCGGCTACAACTTTCAAAGTATTCGGATTCACATCAAGCATATCTACACGAACATTTGGCAAACTATTGTCTGCAGGTTGCCAAACTACCGGATTGGCATCGATATTGTCCGTCGTCCAAATACCGGTTTCAGTTGCCAACATCACTTGATGCGGATTGTCAGGATGATAAATAGCCCAACGAACAGGTATATCGGGCAGATTCGATTCGACATTTTGCCAATTTTGACCGGCGTCCGTACTTTGCCATACTGATTCAACACCATAGTTTGATAATGTAATCAAAATGCGTTGTCCGTTGTCAGCTGTGGCTATACCGGATATAAATGCATCCGGAAAAACAGCATTTCCCAGTTCTACAGCCGTAGGAGTCGAATTGATATTGGATACTTTGTACAAATGTCCGTTAGCCGTTCCTATTAAAAAACTATCGGCATCAAGCAATTTTATAGCAGAAAAATATTTGGTTGCATTCGTCGGTAAAGTGATATAATTACCGTTTTCTCCGTTTTGAATATCCGTTAATTTTAAAACTTGATTTAATCGATTGTCATGCAAATCGGAAGCTACAGTCCAAATTATATTATTTTGAGAATCATAATCAAAAGTAGATACAAAAAGTCCTGAGGAGTAACTATATATCCAATTTTCATCGTAACTTTGATAATTTGTTATTTTAAATTGATTATCATAAGTTGAAGTTATAATCAGCGGTTCGTTCGTATCAAATTTACAAAAAGCTCCGTCCCCACCCTGAATCATATCCATTTCAGTCATAGGTGAACCTTGATAACCAACCGTTCCGTTATCTTGTAAGCCACCGGCTATAAATTCTTGTCCGATTGTATTGATTGCAACAGAATAAAATTGCAAAGTCGAATAAGATTTATTACGGCTTTGAAAAAATATATTATTATTTACCTGCGCACTGTCGGTATAAAATACGCCTCCGTCAGTAGCAAATACCAATTCATTGTTAGAGGTATTTGACAGAAAAAGAATTTTATGAATATCACCGTGTACATAACCGCTACCGCCTCCGTAATAAAGAGCTTGCCAATCGGAAATTTGTTGCCAATTATCACCGCTGTTTGTTGTAAAATGATTATCCAATCCGCCGACAAAAGCTCGATTTTCATCGGTTGGATCGACCGTTATGGCTAATGCATGCCATGCCAAATAGGCCCAACTTTCAGACAAACCCGATGGCGTGCCTCTTTCCTGCCATGTTTGTCCCGCATTATCGGATGTAGCTATAATCTTTCCAATGGTTTGTGGAAATCCCTCAATAGTCTGTTGGGTAGATTTAGCAGCAAAAACCGCATATATTTTATTGGCATTTGAAGGAGCAGAAGCCAATTTAACTCGCCCGGGTATATTGTAATCTTGACCGGAGCTTATTTGTTGTGCAAATTGATTAACCAAAGTCCAACTACCCGGATCACCGGTATCCGAATAAAGTATATAACCACCACCGTTATCGTTAAAATTTCTTTTCGTACCTACAAAAATTCTTCCGGAACCGGTTATTTCAATATCCGATACCGCAAATACTTCACCGGTACCGGGCACTTGCGGCAAAACTTGTGTCCACGACTGGCCGCCGTCGGTAGAACGATAAAGTCCTTCCGAAGGTTGTGCCGTAAAATCGGCACCCCGATAGGTTCCGGAAACGACTCCGGCATAGATAACACTCTGTCCGTTCTCATTTTTTACAGCTAAATCACTGATATAAGAAAAATCTGAGGTTGATAATAAGCGTTGAAACGTCTGACCGTCATCAGTTGATTTCCAAATGCCGTATCCTCTACCGGATGATTCTCTGTACATATCGACTATGGCTGTTTCATATTCACCTGTACCCACATACATTATTTGTGAATTATTCGGATCAAAAACAATGGAATTGATAGAAAGTGTCTCCCATACATCACCAACCGGTGTCCATTCGGTATCGGAGTTACTAATATCTTGATTAACCCACAAACCTCCGGTTGCACTACCTGCCCATAACTTGTGATGTGTCGGATCATTCGGGTCAACACAAAGCGTTTTGGTACGCCCGCCCATATTTACCGGAATTTGCGTCCAAGTCAATGTTTGGCTAAGTGATGAACGTCGCACTATTTTGGTCTGTGCCATGGCTACCGGATATTTTTCATAAGGTATCGTACCTGTGGAAGGATCCTTCATCATTTCAAAATCCCTGATAGCAGGAGCTTCCGGCATATCAAATGCTGTTTCTTTTTTATAATTTATTTTTTTTTCACTAAATTTAATATTTACAATGGCAAATAATAATATTATTAACCCAAGAATATATACTAGTCGTCTCATGTTATTATTTTTTTGTAAAGGTAAATAAAAAAAAATTATTAATTACATTTTTTGATATTTGTTATGAAACACTTAATCTTGATTTACCCCCCAAAAAAATCAGATTTTTTTTATTTGATGTTAAAAAAAATGCTTAATTCTTTATGACAAATTCAATACGCCACAAATTATTAAACGACTTTTATACAATTTAGAAATAAAAAGGCACTAAAAAACAAAAGTTTTAAAGTGCCTGAAAAATAAGAATGAGTAAAGTTTTATATTCCCTAACTATAATCCTACTATTTCAAGACGTTTTACAAAACATCTTGACTTTCAACTTTTTACTCAGATTACTGAGCCAATCGAAGTGCATTTTCAACTACAGACACGAAGTGTCTCTTATCCGCATCCTCCCGAAACTTCTTTTTTCTTATGTTTAACAATGGGTTTGCCCGGTGCCGCTGCTTTTTTAGGTGCTGCTGCCACAATTTTATTATTGGTGCGTTTCTTGCCTTCCACTACCGGAAACTCGTTGATTACATTGTTAATATCTCCCATCCACTCTTTTTGCTTCCACAAGCTATACATAAATCCGCCTGCACCAAACATTAAACTGTGTGCTTTATATCCCATCATATCCAAATAAGCCGTTACGTTACCACTGGTATGCCCTGTTTTACAGTAAATTACCACAGGTTTATTTGCCGGAATTTCGGATAATCGCGTATCCAAACTCAAATCTTTGCGGGAACTATATTGAACGGAACCTTTGACATGTGCCGCATAATATTTTGGTTTGGCAATGTAGAAAATACTGTAATACGTATTGATATCTTTTTTAAGTGCCGGAAAATACTCATCATCCTTAATTAAAAATTCCGGACGTGCCTGTTTCAATAGTTGATGAGCCCGCTCACTAATCAAAATGGACGGTAATTTATTTGGTAATTTTGGCAGTTTGCTTAAATCCATTCCTTTGTGAACCACTTCTTCTTCATGTGTTTCGGGAATAGTTTCGGCTTTATCGGTTGCCTTAACAATCATATCAGAGTAGCGGTCACCAAAACCTTTTTTCAAAATATCAGAAAATTTGCTGTTCCATCCTGCCATACCGTAAAGCATCACGTAAGTATTGTCAAATCCGGCATAACGTGTTACGCCTGCTACATACGAAGCCATTTGTCCTGAATAGCAGATAAATACCACTTTGGGATAAGCTGCCGCTTTTTGAGTTTTGGTCAAAAAGTCTAAAACTTTGTCTTTCGGCACATTGTAAGCCCCGTTGATATGACCGGATTCGTAAGCCTCCGGACTTCTGATGTCTATCAACAACCAATCTTTGCCGTTTTCTAATACTTCTTCTGCTTTTACAATAGGCGGAAATTGTTTGGTATTGATAAAATTACCGTGTTCATAATAAATTTCAGCCAAAGTTTTAGGTTGCCCCG
>JALVKK010000113.1 GCA_027033875.1 Flavobacteriales bacterium | reverse complement strand
ATTTTGAAGCGGAAATTGCTATGAGTAAACTCAACTTATTCAATGCCGTAGAAAAAATTAAATTTAAAGCTACCGAAGCTATTTATTCCATTGCACAAGGCGACGAATTGCGTATGATGTTGATGGGCGTCAAACGTTTTACTAAATATAACAGCACACCTAACTTAAACGAACTGCGTCGTATTATTGCCAAAAAGTTAAGAGAAGATAATCGTTATGCTTTTAATGGATACTAAATTATAGTTGAAAGTTTGTAAAGTTGAAAGTTAAAAGTTCATAAAGTTTGTAAAGTTTTTATATTGAATATTTTGTTATATTCTAACAAATATTTGAAGCTATCAGGACTGTGTTTTTTCTAAAATCTAGTAGTTTTTTTTAATTTATCCTTTTCGTTAATATAATATTCTCTATGTATATTTTTATAATATAATGATTGTTAAAACTTTCAACTTTCAACTTTTAACTAAATTTTACATTCCTAATTTGATGCGTCCTTCTTCGCTAATCATTGAAGCGTCCCAAGGCGGGTCAAAGACGACATCTACTTCTACTTCAAAGTCAGGATATTTTTTCTTGATAGTATTTTTTACATTGTCCGTAATGGCATCACCGAGAGGACAAGCCGGTGTCGATAAGGTCATTTCAATACGCACATTGCGGTCGCCGTCGTATAAGATGTTATAGACCAAACCGAGATTGATAATATCTATCTCTATTTCCGGATCCATAACGGTTTTTAATAATTCGTATATATCATTCTCTACTTTTCTAATCTCTTTTAAGTCTTTTTTCATAGGTATTGTTTTATTATTATCTATGACTATTCGCTGTATTTTATTGATTTTCAACTTTTTTGACAGTATCTGTAACAATTTTTTCCATAATACCGGTTACGGTTTTTGACATTGGTACGATATCTAATTCGGGAAACATCATACTCACCATCCAAGGTTTCATTTTCATAAAACGTAAGGTTGTTTTACCGTTTTCTCTTGAAACGATAATACTTTTTGGCATCATTACTCCCATATCGTAACTCATTGAGTTTAAAGCTTTATGGGATTTTGGTGCATTACAAATTTGAATAATTTTATATTCAAAATCATCAGCAATCTGTAAATTTTTCTTTGTGTAAGTTTCCTTCATATCGTGAATTCCTACAACAGCAAACTTGTTTTCTTTAACCACTTCGTTTAGATTTTCTATTACTTTTTCAAAAGCTGCATTTGTAACATATTTTGCAACTATATCACCCATGAGCCATTTTGAAAACATTTTTTTTATCATAAAAATACTTTTATTTATTAGTTAAAATTTCTTTATCCCGTTCATTGATATATTTTTTTGAATCATGAAAAAACATCAACCATACATTATAATTATATAAAAGTGTTACCAACAAAAACATAATAGTGGCGATTTGAATCACAATTCCGGATTGTAAAATAAGACCGGTTAGCATCAATGCTAAAAAAAGCATATATAAGTAAAATTGTAATCCGGCTACTTTTTCGTTGTACAATTCTCGTGGTAAAGGTGTATGGTATTTACCGACTAATTTTTGATACTTTTCAAGCCAGATGATAAAAGGTAAAGTTTTATAAGTTTGTCCCAAAGCAATGGTCGTAAATACCCCGAAAATCATACTCATACCAAACAACAGAATAATTGTTTCAGCATAGGCTAATCCGTCCGGTATCAAAATCAGTGCCATACTAATCGTAACAGGTGCAATAATAAAAACCAATGAAAGCATTGTATATTTCATACCTACGTCGAGTGTTTTTTTCATCCGATGTTTGTATGAGTCGTAGATATATGCAAAATAATAGGCTGCACCTACTATGACAAACAGCCAAAAAGCAATTGTAAGATATTGATTGTCAATAAAATATTTGGTTATCATCAAACCTGTTAAGCCGAAATTTAAAAATACAAAAGAACTTTTTAACAATGATTCATTGAGTTTGTGCGATATTAAAAACATAGGAATAAGTGTCGTTCCGACCCCGAAAATCATCATGATAAAAAATCCAATCAATCCCATTATGGCATGATTGTGCAAATGTACCAAATGTGTTGCTTTGAAGAATTGATATTTAAAGTTAAAAACAGTCAATAAAGCTTCTGTTTCTGTCATTAGTAACCAAAAAACCGCAGCTAATATAAATAGGGATTTAAAATTTTTGAGACGGGCATTTTTATAGCTCAACATAATATTAAAGATGAAAAAGAATAAAGATAAATACATACTCGTGGCGGCATAAGGTAGTAATACCGTATAATCACCAATCCAAAAAGTATAGACCAAAAAAACAATACTGATTGCCGTAATCCAAAAGGTAAATTTGGCCAATTTTTCACTATACAATGCCGTATCGAAAATAACCGGAATCAGCTGGTATAACGATCCGAAAATTAACATCATCAGCCAACCCAATACCGCTGCATGTGTAATTGCCAGCAGATGATGTTCGTAGTATGTATCAGAAAAATAGCCGGTCGAAAACACTAATAATATACCAACTGCAACCAAACCAATGGCAGCAAACAGAAAATGCGGTTTTACGGTACTGATATCCGGTGCGTTATCGGTATGTAGATTTTTTGCCATTTCTTAGTTTGTTTGTGTTTTTTTATAAATAATTAAATAGGTATAATCCGGATCAATTTGCTTGGCAACATAGTCAAATTGGCGTTTTTCCAATTCGGGCAATAAAAATTGCGGAATTCTCTTATGATGTACAAACAAAGCCTGACCGGACGGCAAAGTTACTAAATTCTCCAATATGGTTTTCATGGGCATAGGCATTTCCAAGTGTCGCACATCAATTTCTTGCATATTACCGTCATACTGTTTTTTAATAACGTCAAAATCGGCATTTTGTTTTGTTTGATTTATATTGTTTTTTGAGGCATCAACTTGTTCTTGCTCTTTTTTTGATGACGTGTCATGGTATTTGCAAGGCACATTTTTCTTGCCAAACAAACGTTGTAACAATCCCGGTTTTTTGCAATTAAGTTTAAAATAGGTTAAATAATTGCCTTCTTCGTCTTGTGTCATCCAATGCACAAAGTTTTTATCGGTCAAATATTCAATCAGTGGTATAGGTTCAAAGTCGTTGATAATCAACAATATTTGTTCCGGTTTGATGTTCTTTGCCGTTTTGTTGATATAGCCAAAAGGGTCTTTACCTTCGTTGATAATGGGGCGCACATCCAACGTAACAACTTTCTTGTCTGAAAAATCAGGTGGCATCATGTGTTGTGCCATATCGTTTTCAGCAGAATCTGATACAAACTCAACTTTTAATCCTGCATCTTGTAGCGCTTTTAAAAAATCATTTACAGACACTTTGCCTATACGTGCCGCATCTTTAACCGAAACCCGAGTTGCTAAACTACGACGTAAAATCGGGTTTTGCAGTTTTTTAAAATTGGAATTGATGGAGGCAATTATATCGATTGCTTCGGGTTTTTCTTTTAATATTTTAGATATTTTCGTATCTTTATTTACAATCATTGTGTTGATAATTGGTCTGCAAAAATAATATATTTTTTAAATTTAGAATGATTTTAAATAAAATTTAAGTATCATGTAGCCGGTATTAAGTTGTTTTTAGTGGATACTTCGGCAGGCTCACTAACCGAAGCGGTAAAGTGCGAAGAGCGGTTTTGGTCGAACTTTATATTTTCAACTTTATATTCACATTTTTTTACTAAATTTACAGCATAAACAACACAACAATGAAACGTCTTACTGTTTTCCTAATGTTGTCGGTACAAATACTGACAGCGCAAAAATCGCTTGACAGCATAAATAATTTGTTGCAAACGGCTACAAGTGATATGCAACGTATAGAACTTTTGCAAGAAAAAAATCAAATTTTTCTCAACACATCGCCGGATTCATTGCTTGAAAATAATCGTCAAATAATCAGGCTTGCCAAACGATTAAACAAGCCCGGTTTGATGACGGAGTCTTATAGGTATATAGCCGAAGCAGGTATGCGAAAGCATGATTTTGATTTGGCCAAACAAAATGCCGAAAAAGCCTTACATATTGACGATAGTTTAAATCGCTATCATGATATGATATTGGATTACAATCAGTTAGGTCGTTCATATTACAGTTTTGGACAAGCGGAAAAAGCTATTGAAATATATAAAAAAGCCGTTAGACTTTATGAAAAACATCAGGAAGGCAATAAGATTGGGACTGTTTACGGTAATATAGGAGCTGCGTACAATTTATTGAATCAACCTAATGAATCATTAAGATATTTTTTAAAGCAAGCGGAATTTATCGATAATATTAACGATCCGCTTCAAAAAAGTAAAGTAAATTACAATATCGGTTATGCATATATGCAAATGGATCAGTTTAACAAGAGTGAAAAATATTTTTTAAAGGCATTACAAGATTCTGTTAAGATTCAAATTAAGGATTATGTTTATATCAATTATCACGCATTGGGCATGCTTTATTCACGTTGGGGAAAACTTGATAAGGCATTGGAATCCAATAAAAAAGCTTTAATATATTTTGATGCTACACAAAACAAAATGTATCAATTTGACTTGCATAATAACAATGCCAATATATATCTGAAAAAGGAAGATAAGCCAAAAGCATTGCTAGAAGTAGAGAAAGCCCTGAAAATAGCTAAGCAGATTGGCTTTAAACTGGGTGTTGATGCGGCAAAGGCAACCAAAGCGGAGATTTATGTACATTTCGGTGATTATGTGCAAGCGGAAGCTATTTTAAACCGGCTCAAAAATGATGCAGGTATTACGCATCACGAAATAAAATTATCGATATATAACAGTCTGTATGAAGTTGATAAACATAAAGCTAATTACAAGGAAGCGCTATTTTATCTGGAAAAACTCAAAAAGTTAAACGATTCTATTCTTAAAGCGCAACGCGACAGTAAAGTAGCAGAAGTGGAAACGCGTTATCAAACCGAAAAAAAAGAGAAGGAAAATCTCAAACTCAAAGCTGAAAAAGCACAACAAAACTTGCTGTTAGCGCAGCAAAGTAAGCGCAATACATATTTAACCGCAGGGATATTAATCGCCTTAACCGGTCTTGGTATTTTTGCTTTTTATTACCGTCGCAATCAACGTCAAAAAAAATTGATTGAGCATTTGCAAAAAGATTTACATCACCGGATTAAAAACAATTTGGCGGTTATCGATGCGCTCATTGAAGATATCAAAGACGAATTTGACAATACCGGTATTCACGCAAAACTCAGTGAATTGCAAAACAGAATAAACAGCATCAACGAAATTCACAGACAGTTGTATTTTAACAAAGATATTACGCATTTGAATTTGAAAAATTATTTGGACAAAATCAGCCGTTCTATTCAAGAGTCTTTCGGTAAGAATGAGGTTGTAATTCAAAACAAAGTGCCTGAAAGTTTTAAATTGGAAGTCAATACATCTTTTCCTATCGGGTTGATTGTCAATGAATTTTTAACAAATTCTTTTAAATATGCTTTTGATAATAACAAGCAACCTACAATAGAGATGAATTTAATTGAGAAAGGACGGCATTATGTTTTAAAATTATCTGATAACGGTAAGGGATTGCCTCGGGATTTGGATATTGACAATTTGGACAGTTTCGGTTTGAGCATTATGAAATTGCTGGCTAAACAATTAAAAGGTGTTTTTCGTATCAAAAGCGAAAGAGGTGTTAAACTTGAAATTGAATTTCCGCATTAATTTTTTTAGGCGATTATTAAGATATTTTTAATATAATTTTCCTATCTTTGCTCATAGCAACGATAGCCCTATTTAGACAATATTTGTGTTGAAATATCGTTAAAATTTAATAATAATAAATCGTAAAATAACAACAAATTATGAAAAAAATCTTAACATTTTTAATTTTATTCGGTTTTGTTGCATTAATTAAAGCGCAAAAATCCGAATCGTTTAATTTGAAAGGAAAAAGCAATTTACTAACAAAGAACAATGCTGATAATAACGGTTTTTCATTGGAGATAACGACTTCAAAGTTTAATTTGAAAACCATAACCAAATCACAAGGCGATTTTGTTAGTTTATCCGGTCCCAAATTGCTTCCGGTATATACAGCGGGTAAACCGAATTTACCTGTATATTCCAAACTTATAGAAGTACCTTTGGGAGCGACTGTGAATATCCGTGTTATTTCTTATGACGAAGAAATTATCGATTTAAACAAGTACGGTTTTACAGATAAAATAATTCCGGCTCAAGCATCGGAGCGAAAAACACCGGATAATAATAATTTTGAAATAAATACGGCTCTTTATCAGAAAAATACTTTTTATTCTCAAGGCGATATAGCTTTTTATGAAGATAGAGGTCAGATGCGTTCTACTCGTTTGGGAAGACTTGAAATCAGACCTTTCAGTTATAATCCCGTAAAAAATTTATTGAAAGTTTATACAAATATCAAATTGCAAATATCATATAACGGCGCCGATCACGAAGCAACCAAAAATCTTAAAAAAAAACTTGGTGGCAACGCCTTTGGGGCTGTTTTTAGCGGATTGTTGCACAAGTTGGATTACGGTCAAAAAGCACTGATGACCCAAGCACCGTTTACTTATGTTATAGTAGCAGACCGTTCTTTTGAAGCGGCTTTACAAGATTTTGTTCATTGGAAAACCCAAAAAGGTTTTAAAGTAATAGAAGCCTACACCGATGATCCCAATGTCGGCAATACCGTAAGTTCGATTAAAGCCTATTGTCAAAACTTATATAATAACCCGCCTGCCGGTTACAATCCTTTATCTTTTATTTTAGTTGTAGGAGACATCAATATCATTCCCGCTACGCAACATACGGAAGTAAACAGTTCGCCATATACCGATTTGGATTTAGCCGAATATACCGGTGATTATTTACCGGAAGTAAATTTCGGACGCTGGGCGGCTGATAACGCACAGGAAGTTACCGATATAGTGGCAAAAACCATCAAATATGAAAAATTGCAGATGCCGGATACGAGTTATTTGCACGAAGCCTTATTGGTGGCAGGAAATGACGAGGCACATGAAGATACTTACGGTGGTGGTGCTATTTACTATGCTGATAATTACTATGTCAATGCCGCACACAATGTTCTCTCGCATACGTTTTTGCAATCAACCATAGAAACTTGGTCGGGACAAAATGCTCAGGCACACGACTCAATAATTACAAATATTAATAACGGTGTATCTTTAGCCAATTATACGGCACACTGCTCGCCTGACGGTTGGACAGAGCCTGAATTTACGCAAAACGATTTGAATAATTTTATCACCAATGTCGATAAATACGGTTTATGGATTGGTAATTGTTGTCAATCCAATAAATTTGACGAGAATGACGCTTTTGCCGAATTAGCCATCAAAAAACCCAATGCCGGAGTTATCGGTTATATAGGTGGCTCGCAATATACTTATTGGGACGAAGATTATTTTTGGGGTGTAGGTGTCGGTAACATCGTCGAACAGCCGGCTTATGACGATACAACAGAAGGAATGTACGATGCTGTTTTTCACGATCAAGCCAATGAACTCAATGATTTATCGACTTGGTATATAACCAATTATCAATTGGTAGAAGCCGGTAATATGGCGGTTGAATCTTCAACCTCAACTTTGAAACCTTATTATTGGGTTATCTATCAACTGGAAGGCGATCCGTCAATTGTATCATTTATAGGAACGCCGCAACCTATGGCGGTTACAACCGGTGTGTCGTCAATTGTAGTAGGAACCGGTTCTTTGACAGTTACAGCGGCACCTTATGCAACGGTAGCTTTATCTCAAAATAATGTTTTGATTGCCGCGGCAGTTACGGATGCTTCGGGTAATTGTACGTTAAATTTTGCGCCTTCTTCGTTGACTGTCGGTAGTGCCGATTTAGTCGTTACGGCTCAAAACAGAATTCCGTACATTGGTACGATACAAATAGCGCCGGCTAATAACCCTTATGTAAGTCTTAAAACTTATACAACGAGTGCTGCGCCCGATTTCGGACAAACCATAGGTTTGAATGTTAATTTGCAAAATGTAGCCACAGCAGGTAGCGGTAATGACGCTATCGGCGTCAACGCAAGCCTTTCGACAAGTGATGCGTATATTACGATCACCGATAATTCTCAATCTTACGGTAATATTGTAGCCGGTGGTGAAAATATGCAAAATAATGCTTTTGAAATCACTATAGCCGATGATGTTCCCGATCAACATTCCGCCCAATTTGATTTGACCATTACCGGAACGGATGCTGCCAATAACAGTTATACTTGGACATCAACTTTTAATATCACTTTAAATGCTCCGGTTATCTCTATAGGTAATGTATTTATTACCAACGATGCCGATGCCAACGGATACATTGATCCGGGTGAAACAGGAGATATTAACTATACGATAACCAATAACGGACATGCAGATGCGGTTTTTAATGGAAGTTTGAGTATTACTTCTAATCCTAATAATTATTTAACATTAGGAAATACGTCGGTAACAGGGACAAATATTGCAGTCGGGGCTTCTCAAGATTTTGTTTTTAGCGGTGCGTCGGTTGATGCTTCGGCACCACTGGGAACAGAGATTGAATTGGTATTAGATGTTACCGCTGGTAATAATCAACAATATACCGAACAATCAACGCAATACATTTACACGGGTGTTATACCCGTTTATAATATCAGTAATGGCGGAACAATATCGGCTTGTACCGGTACTTTTTATGATTCCGGTTTAGATACGAATAATTACAGCGATAGTGAAGATTATACCATGACTTTCTTACCGCCTGCCGGTTCGGATCTTGTTGTAGTTGATTTTGTTTCATTTGATATTGAGAATAATTATGATTTTTTATATGTTTACAATGGACCGGACATCAATAGTCCGGAGGTTCCCGGTAGTCCGTTTACCGGAACTGCCGGCCCGGGAACCCTATCCGGTGCTAACGGTTTGACATTCCATTTTACCAGCGATAATATTATAAATCATGCCGGTTGGGTAGCCAATGTCAGTTGTCTTAATACAACAACTGTCCCTGATTGTGCTACAAATCCGTATCCGGCTGATAATGCAACGGATGTGTATGTAACAACTCCTAATCTAACTTGGGATAACCAGATAGATGCAACTTCTTATAATGTATATTTTGGAACTGATACCAATCCTTTAAACAATACACCCGTATCGGTTACGACTAATAGTTTTTCTGCTACACTCAATCCCAATACTACGTATTATTGGACTGTTGTACCTGAAAATAGTGCAGGACAAGCAACCGGTTGTCAAATTTGGAGTTTTACAACCGGAGGTCCTAATTATAATATGACGGACGGACTTACAATTACAACTTGTTCGGGTAGTTTCTTTGACGAAGGCGGACCTAATGATCAGTACAGTAACAGTTTAGACCAAACTATGACATTTATGCCTGAAAATTCCGGCAATATGTTGTCGTTTAATTTTACGACCTTTGAAGTTGAACAATCCACAAGTGGTACCCAATATGATTATCTTGAAGTCTATGACGGAACGGATACCAATGCCAATTTAATAGGTAAATTCAGTGCAATTGACGGTTCGGTTCCGCCTGAATTACAACCTGTTACAGCTACAAATTCTGATGGTGCTTTGACTTTTGTATTCCATTCTGATGATTCTGTTCGAAAAGATGGGTGGGAAGCAACTATCAGTTGTTTGGCAGCTGTTGACGAATATAATAATGTGGTAGGAATTTATCCGAATCCCAACAACGGAACTTTTACTGTTAAATTAAAGCAAGCTGATGATAATGCAATGCTTAATATTTATACAACAACCGGCAAATTGGTATATCGCAAACCTATGAATTCGACTACGATGACTATTGATATGTCGGGCTATGCCAAAGCTGTATATTTTGTGAGAGTATTATCAGGTAGAAATACTTATGTTAAGAAGTTGATTTTGAAGTAACAAATAACTAATAGCGGTGTTTTGACAAACGCCGCTATTTTTTTTTGATTTCAATGGAAAAAGGAGAGAATAGTATGTGTTTAAGAGCAGATAGAGGATTTGTTATCAGACAAACATATAAAACTTGTATTTAACTATTATAATTCGTAATTGAAAATTCGTAATTCGTAATTATTAAGACTAGTTATTTAGTTGATTTACAACATCTTTATTCTTAATTGTTCCCAATATCAGCATGGCAATAAAAAAGATACCCGCCATCATCAAAACGGCTGATTTCATAGAACCTGTAAGGGCTTCCAAAGCGCCGAACGAAAAGGTTCCCAAGACAATGGCTATTTTTTCGGCAAAATCATAAAAACTGAAAAAAGTAGCGTGTTTGTGTGTGTCGCCGGGGAGCATTTTGGAATATGACGAACGCGACAGGGCTTGAATAGACCCCATAACCAAACCTACAAATCCCCCGAGTATATAAAATTGTAGTTCGACATTAGGATTATATTTGTCGAGCAGATAAGCACTGATGGTTATACCGACCCAAATCAATAAAATCACTTGTAAGGCTCTGATGTTGCCTATAATTTTTGAAATACGCGAAAAACCCAAAGCCCCGATGATTCCAACCAATTGAATTACCAAAATAGTCGCGATGAGCTTACCGGAATCCAATTCTAATTCTTTGCTGCCAAATAATCCCGCTACATAAAAAATGGTTTGTGCAGCCAGACTGTATAAGAAAAAAGCCGCTAAAAAGCGTTTTAAAGCAGGAAAATGCAAAAGCTGATTGAAAACATTTTTGAGTTCTGTATAACCATTCAATAAATAGGCTTTACGTTTAGGAGGTTTGACATCGTAAATATTATCCGGTAAAATATAAAAAGTATATTGTGAAAATACAATCCACCAAATTCCGACACTCAAGAACGAGATACGTGCCGGTAAAGTACGGTCGGTGATACCGTACCATTCGGGGTGTAAAATCATGGTTAAATTAAAAATCATCAACAAAACCGAACCGACATATCCGTATGCAAAACCCATGGCACTGACTTTATCTTGTTGGTCGTGCCGGGCAATTTCGGGCAAAAAAGCATTGTAGAATACCAAACTTCCCCAAAATCCGATACTTGCCAATACGCTGAATGTAATCCCCAACCAAACCGTATCCGGTCCTTTAAAAAAGAACAGCATCATCGTTGAAAACGAGCCTAAATAAGTATAAAATTGCATGAATTTTTTCTTATTACCGCTGTAATCTGCAATAGAGGAGAGTATTGGCGACAAAAAAGCGACGATTAAAAACGATAGTGCCAAAGCATAACTGTATAACTCAGTATTTTTAAAAGTCATACCTAAAAAATGTAAAGTATCATTGCCATTGCGGTTGGTAACTTTTTCAAAAAAAATAGGAAAAATTGCAGAGCTGATGACCAAAGCATAAGCCGAATTGGCCCAGTCGTAAAATGCCCAAGCTCTAATCAGTCGTTTATCACCTTTTTGTATTTTAACCATCTTTTGTAAAGTTCTGACTGTCTTTCGGAGGCTTCAAAGATAGTGTTTTTTAAGTAATTGATTTTATTGATGTATTTTGAATATATTATTAAATTTCAATAAATTTTCAATAAATGATTTTGAAATAGAAATTTTGCAAAAAAATATATTTCGGATTGATAAGAAAAAAACATTTTATTATTAACAAATATCTGTTATTTTTGTGGAATTATATAAAATATCTAAAAATGACTTTAAAAAAACTATTTAGTTACAGTTCTGTATTTTTATTGTTTCAAATAACCTGTTTGGCACAACAAACCTACTACGTTGACCAACAAAACGGAAATGATTCGTATGACGGTTTAAGCACGACAACGGCTTTTCAACATTTTACAACAGCTGTAAATTTAGTCCAACCCGGCGACACCATAGCTGTTATCGGCACTTATCACAATCCGTCTTACAATCCGTCTTATACTTATAACGCTCCTGATGATGCGCATTTATGGCATTCAGAAAATACTTTATATATATATAATGTACACGGACAACCGAATGCTGAAATAACAATTAAGGCTTATGATTCCAATACTAAAATTTTGGGAGACGGTAACACTATTATCCGTATTTCCAATTGTTCTTATTTGCGTGTCGAAGGTTTTAATGTCGAAGGCGAAGTTGAGCGTATTCCTTTAAGCACTTCCTTAGCTTTGCAGTTTGTATATATCATACTAGATAATAATTTGACAGGAACACCGACGCAACCGGCATCGAGCGATATACATTTTCGCAATTTAGATGAAGTTAATGACAATGACGGCATTGTAGAAGAAACCGATGTATTTACCGATATTAGTAATCTAACGATCAAAAGACCTTCATATATCGATACAAAAGGTTTATATGCTACGTATAGTGACCATCTGACTATTATTAACAATACGATTCACCATACACCGGGTTGCGGATTGCGTGCGGCTTATAGTAAATTTGTCAATATTTCCGGTAATGAAGTATATCATTGTTCGAACAGGTCGTATGCAGGTACACATGCTTTGGTAGTTACCAAAACCAAACCTATAAACAATAATGGAAATAGTATAGTGATTGAAAAGAATCTCGTGCATCACAATTATAATGAAATGTTTTCTTGGTCCCCGAAAAAGACATTTATAAACCCGCGAATTGATGAAGGAAAAGGCATTTCTTTACAAAGAAATAATGAATCGGATTGGATAAACGGACAAGGTCGAATATTGGTAGCTAATAATATTTGTTATTGGAACGGATACAGTGGAATCCATTCCAACAATGGGTACCGAATTGATTTTATCAATAATACTTGTCTGATGAATTCATATACCAATACGATTACCTATGCCAATGATGCGCAATTCGGACAGAATATCGGTATCAGTACACAAAGAGGTAATGATATACGTATTATCAATAATATTTCGGTAGTGGATACCGATTGGAACGGATTTGCTATTTCGTCCTCAAATTCTACCAATGTACAAGTGTCTGACAATCTCATTTTCGGAGCTAACGGCACTTTGGCACACGACCCTGATGTAAATGATGTGAATACTACGGAACAAAATCCGCTTTTTGTAAATGCACCGTTTACTTATCAAAATGAAACTGCTGTATATGATTTTCATTTGCAAAATAATTCGCCTGCTATTGATCAAGGTGATACGGCAAGTTATGTACCGGCAGACGATTATTATAACAATCAACGAGATAATAATCCTGATATCGGTGCTGCGGAATTTATGACTTCCGGTATCGATATACAACAAACGCTTGAAACAACGATTTATCCTAATCCGGCTACTGCAATGATTAGTATTAATAACTTACAACAGGATACCTCTTATTCAATTTTCGATGTATCCGGTAAAATTTTACAAAAAGGTCAAACTCAAAACGGACGGATTTTATTGACAAATTTGTCTTCGGGTGTTTATATCGTTCATATTTTTCAACAAAACTTTAAATTGATTAAGTTATAATTTTAACAGAGATTATTAACGATTATTATACCTTTATGTGCTTACAATTAACCTTTTTCCGGTAAAGAAAATGCAATTTTGATTTTTAAATAAATATAATATCAATGATATATTATTGTCTTATATGAAACAAAAAAAATACGGTTATTTTGACGATGAAAATAGAGAATACGTAATCACTGATCCGGCTACCCCTTATCCTTGGATAAATTATTTGGGCAATACAGATTTTTTTTCGTTAATATCCAATACCGCAGGCGGTTATATTTTTTATAAAGATGCTAAGTATAGACGTATTACCCGTTATCGCTACAATCATATTCCAATAGATGACGGGGGACGTTATTTTTATATCAAAGATGGAGATACCCTGTGGAATCCGGGTTGGAAACCTGTAAAAACGGAATTAGATTTCTACGAGACGCGGCACGGTTTGAATTATACAAAAATTACAGGTGAAAAAAACGGAATTAAGGCTGAAACTTTATATT
>JALVKK010000112.1 GCA_027033875.1 Flavobacteriales bacterium | reverse complement strand
TCCTCAAAGGCATACGTTAAATTTTAACAATCAGTTATATTATTAACGGCATTAACTAATAAAAGTTGATGCCGTTTTTTTTATTTTTGCGACCTATAAATCCAAATAAAAATGTAATAATTCAACTAAACCTCAAAACTCCTTCCTTCTTCTGCAATATCTACATTTTCAAAAATTTCCTTTGCTTCTTTAATAAATTGGGTTTCATCGGGATATCGCGATGAGAAATGTCCTAAAACCAAAAATTTTACGCCGGCATCTTTGGCTATTTGTGCAGCCTGTTTGGCGGTACTGTGTTTGGTTTTGACTGCCAAATCTTTGTGCATTTCGAGAAAAGTAGCTTCGTGATAAAGCATATCAATACCTTTTATAAGCGGAATGATATCCGGTTTGTAAATGGTATCTGAGCAATACGCATAAGATTTGGTTGGCGGTGGTGGCAAAGTGAGTGTTTCATTGGGAATGATACTACCGTCTTCACGTACAAAATCTTTCCCGCGCTTGAGATTGTGGTATGCCCATGTTTCTATTTCGGGATATTGTTTAACGGCATCGATATTGAGTTTACGCAAAGCCGTTTTTTCTCGTATCAAATAACCGTTGGTATAGACACGATGTTCCAAAGGTATGGTTTTGACAGTGTATTTGTCGGTTTCTAAAATTAATTCACTCTCAAGCGAAGATAGTTCGTGAAAAAAAAGCGGATAATTGATGTCGGTTTTGGTCAATATAAATTGTAATTCGATAATTTCTTTCAGTCCGACCGGTGCGTAAATATGAATAGATTTTTCTCTACCGATTAATCTTAAGCTGGACAAAAATCCAACCAAACCGTAAAAATGATCACCGTGTAAGTGCGAAATAAAAATGTGTTGAATTTTATTGAATTTATGTTTGTATTTACGCAATTGAATTTGCATTCCTTCTCCGGCATCTATTAACAGCAATTCATTGTTAATTTCAAGTAATTGAGAACTGGGAAAAACCGTACTGCGTGGTGTAGCGGAATGGCATCCGAGAATATGTAATTTCATAAATTAATTTTGTTTTTGACGGTTATAACAGATTGGCTCAAAGTTACATTTTTTTTTGAATAAAAAAAGGCAACCCGTTTGAGTTGCCGCAAATTTTAGTAACAAAAGTTTTATTAACTAAACATAATATTGTAAACTCTATCAATTTCTTGTGCCAGTCTCGGAACATTGACATGACGGGCTTGGCGTATGGTTTCTCTACCGTCAAAATATGCTAAAACCGTAGGAATAACAAATACGTTGTAATAGCCACGTGCTTCGGGTAACATTTGCACATTGATTTCCAAAAATTCCATTTCAGAAAAATTTTCTTGCAACATATTTTGTAATTTGGGAGATAAAGCATCACCTACATTGCAAGATTCATCTGAAAAAAAGACTAAAACGGCCGGATGTTTTCTTAAGAACTCGTTGGCGTCTTCTAATGTTTTTGCAAAAGTATAGTCCATTGTAAATACTTTAAATTGATGTGGCAAATATATTATTTTTTTTTATTGAACAAATTTTTCCGCTATTTTTTTTTCAATAATTAATAGTCATAAAATCAATCTGTTATAAAATAAAACAAAGTTTATAATGTTAAAATTTAATTATATGCATAAAAATGGTTGTATATCTCTGTAATTATACTTAATTTTGGCCATTATTAACTTAAAAAAATTAGAATTATGGGATTATTTTCATTTATCAAAGATGCCGGTGCCAAATTGTTCGGGCATGAAGAAGAGAAAGCATTAGAAACCAAATCAATAGAAGAGATTAATTTTGAAAAAGCTCAAAAATTGATGAGTGAAATTATGGCTTTAGGTTTGCCTGTTGACGATTTAAACATCGTTATTACTGATGAGAAAGCGCTTGTTTTCGGGACGCCGGCGGACCAAGCAACTAAAGAAAAAATTATTTTGACAGTAGGAAATACCGAAGGTATCGCCGAAGTCGATGATCGAATGGAAGTAGCAAATCCTGAGCCGGAAGCAACTTTTTACACTGTTAAAAAAGGTGATTATTTGAGCAAAATATCAAAAGAAGTTTATGGTGACGCTTCCAAATACAATGTTATTTTTGAAGCCAATAAACCGATGCTTAAAGACCCCGATTTAATTTATCCCGGACAAGTTTTAAGAATTCCTCCGTTAGATTAATTAAGAAAATATGAATTTATTTTTAAGAGCCGGCTTTTTTGCCGGCTTTTTTTCTGAATAAAATTTGTATGCTTAAGATATTTTTAATACATTTATAAAATATTTATGCAAACTTTTAATCGGAAAGATTTTTAGTTTTTTTACCGTGTTTAATATGAAAATATTTTGTTTCTTTTTATGCTTACCTTTTTTTTTGTTTTCTCAAAATAAATTTGAACTATCAGAAGAAAAAGAAGTAGCCAATATTCCTTTTGAATTGATAAATAATTTAATTGTTATTAAAGTTGATATCAATGGAACTGAATTGGATATGATTTTTGATACGGGTGTTAAACAAACTATTTTAATTAATTTAAAATCTTTAGATTCCTTAAAATTTAAGAAAGTAAAAAAGCAATTTTTTGCCGGTATCGGTGCAGAAAATACCGGTATTGAAGCTTTATCATCAAATCAAAATAAAGTCAGTTTACAAAATAAAGTTATAAATAATGATGCTTTGGTATATGTTATTACCGGTGTAGAATTTCAATTTTCCGAGAATATTGGTGTCAATATTAATGGGTTTATTGGTG
Source organism: Flavobacteriales bacterium (assembly GCA_027033875.1). GTDB lineage: Bacteria > Bacteroidota > Bacteroidia > Flavobacteriales > Flavobacteriaceae > WGBX01. Next base: position 2,203 of record JALVKK010000112.1, on the reverse strand, counting down.
GTGAATTAGTCAAAGATTTTATAGTAAAAATTGACTATAGAAAGCGGTATTTAAGGTTTTATAATCACCGTTATTTTAACTCAAAATTATTGAAAAGATATAAATCATATCCTATTGAAATCATTAATGATAAGCCATATATTAACACATTTGTTCAAGTATCAAAAAAAATTGAAAAAGTTGATAGTTTAAAACTTTTAATCGATACCGGAAATAGTGATGGCTTATGGTTTTTTAATAAAAATAAACTAAAATTACCTGATAATCATAAAACTATTTCAGATTATTTCGGTTTGGGGTTTAGTGGAGAAGTTGCCGGACAAAGAACAAAAATCTATAAATTCGGATTTGATAATAAATATCGTTTTAAGAAGGTATATATTGGCTTACCTGATAGTATTTATTTTAAACATATAACACGTCGTAACCCTTTTGACGGTTTGCTGGGTAATGAAATTTTAAGACGTTTTTATATTTATCTGGATTATAAAAACAAAGTAATATGGTTGAAAAAATACTGCAAAAATTATTATAACAAATTTTTGTTTAATAATGCCGGTTTGTTTTTGGCATATGATGGAAAAACACCCGTTGTTGTTAAAACAATTGTTACTAATTTTAATTCACGCGAAAATGATGGCAGGATAAAAATTTATAGAGAAGAAAAATATATATACCAATACCGTATGGTTGATAGAATAGTTATCAGCCATATCAGAAAAAATTCACCGGCAGATAAAGCCGGTTTGATGAAAGGTGATATTTTGCTTAAAATTAATGGAAAAGATGTATATCAATATCGTTTAGATGAGCTTGAAAAACATTTTTTCTATCACAACAAAAAACAATTAAAATTAACTGTTGAACGAAAGGGAGTAAAACTAAATTTTAATGTGAATAATATTAGCCAATTATGAATTTTTATAAACTTTTTCAGTGTTTCTTTTTATCTAAAAGATGTTCGTAATGGCTGTAACAGTTTAAGATAGCTTCTAAAATTTGTAAATCGTTGGCAGTGCGGATAAATTTTTCGGGATAATCACAAATCTCTAAGACTAAATACACATCTTTTTTTTCGATTTTAAGAAGTCTGGACAAAATTTCACGGTCAAATTTGTTTGCCAGTATTTGTTTGACTTTATCTTCTTCTTGTATTTTTTTCAATCGTCGTATGTCTTTGGCACGGGTTGCGAATATGTTATAAATCAAATCGACCGGATTCATGATTTTTTTTATGGCATCGTTAATTCGTGATATAAGCGTAGGCTTAGAACTCCCAAACATAGCTGTAATTTTAGGACTGATATCAATTGGCTTTTGAGTGGGAATTAAATTGACATCTATTTTCAAATTTCCGGTTAATTGGTTAGAACTCACGATTACTTCATCAAGGACAACCGGCGCATCTAACATATAAATAGTCTGATGTTTTTGAAGTTTTTCTTGAGTTATTCTTACATTGATTGTTTTATATCCCATAAAAGCAATTATGATAGAGTCATTAACTTTGGCAGGCATGATAAACATACCGTTTTGATCGGAAGTCGTCCCGTCCAGTGAAGTCAGATTGACAATATTGGCTCCTACAATGACTTGTTTCGTTCCTGCATGAATCAACGTGCCTGTAAACAAATTGTCTTGTGCAATCGCAATAACACTTGTCAATGAAAGTATTAAAATTAAAAAGACTTTATACATATATAGTTCGTTAGTTCAATTGTAAATACAACAATTCGCCCATCCCTTTCTCAATTTATCTCAACGGTAAAAATATAAAAAAGCTTTTGAGTATAACATTATTTATGAAACTTTTAACGAATATTTTAAGCAAGTTTTTTATTTCTACTATGATTGAGGCTTATGCTGTTTTTCAAATTTGAAATTAAGAAAAAAAAAGAATATTTGAACGAGAAATTCAGTCAATACAGCAATTGTTTTACAGAAAAATTGTATCTTGCAAACTTAAATAAAAAATGATTTTATATGAATAGTGAAGAGAGAATAATTCCTATAAATATCGAAGATGAGATGAAATCATCGTACATAGATTATTCTATGTCGGTGATTGTATCAAGGGCGTTACCCGATGTACGCGACGGTTTAAAACCTGTTCATCGTCGTGTTTTGTTTGGTATGCACGGATTAGGATTAGCGTCAAACAAAGCTTACAAAAAGTCGGCAAGAGTTGTCGGAGAAGTTTTAG
>JALVKK010000111.1 GCA_027033875.1 Flavobacteriales bacterium | reverse complement strand
TTTATAACCTATTGATTTCCACCAAAACCATGACGGTTTTGTTCGTCTTATACGCAACGGCAATGGGTTTTGCGACCTTTGTTGAAAACGATTTCGGTACCATGACCGCCCGAACCTTAATATACAACAGTTTTTGGTTTGAATTGTTGATAATTTTGTTAGCTGTTAATCTGGTCGGAAATATCATTCGGTTTAAAATGTTTCAAAAGAAAAAATGGGCTATTTTTCTGCTTCATATTGCGTTTTTAATCATATTGATAGGAGCCGGCATTACCCGCTATATCAGTTTTGAAGGTATGATGCCCATACGTGAAGGCGAAACTACCGACACTTTTTTATCTGACAAAATTTACTTAAAAATAGATGTAGATGATGGGGTAGATAGAATTGACCCGCCATTCCAAAAAGCTCTTAAATTATCAGCAATTGAAGCGCCTTTACTGACCGATAATCATTACCACACGTCTTTTGACTTTAAAGGCAAACCTATTGATATTCAAATACTGAATTACATTCCTCACGCTATAGACAGCTTGGTTAAAGACAACAAGGGTAAAACTTATCTCAAATTTGTTGTGTCTTCTACGGAAGGACGTCAAAATCTTTACTTTCAATCAGGCGAAAAAAAGATGATTGGCGACATGGCTTTAGCTTTTGACAACACCTACAACGACGCCATCAATGTATTTCAAAAGAATGACAGTTTGTATATGTTGTCACCGGTAGCCGGCACCTATATGCGTATGAGTGACCAACAACGATTTGAAGTTCCCAAAGATTCTGTGGTCCCCTTTCACTTGACAAGTTTGTACCGTTTTGGTAATCTGAATTTTGTAGTACCCGAAGCACCTGTTATAGGACTGCTAAAAAACATACCCGGACCCAAAGACAGCAATGCCCGTGATTTGTTACAAGTTAAGCTAACTACCGGCAATCAAGAAAAAATTGTCGGCTTATACGGTGGACAATATATACCTGAAAATCCGAAAATGTTTAACCTGAACGGCTTGAATTTTCGGTTGACTTTCGGGTCGGTTTACCGGCATTTACCTTTTCAACTCAAATTACGCGATTTTCAACTGGAAAAATATCCCGGATCGGAAATGCCCAAATCTTATGCCAGTGAAGTAAGGGTTATAGACAAAGATAAATCCTTTGATTTTCGTATTTTTATGAATCATGTCCTCGATTACAAAGGCTATCGTTTTTACCAATCGTCCTACAGCATTACACCGCAATATGAAGAATCTCAACTATCTGTTAATCACGATTTTTGGGGTACTTGGATAACCTATTTCGGCTATGCTCTTCTCTACTTTGGTTTGTTGATGATTTTCGTATCGAAAGGCACGCGTTTTTATAAACTGCGTCAGCAATTGTCAAAACTTCAAAAAGCCCGTAAAACTTGTATTGTTTTGCTCTTTTTGACTACCGGTGGCTTATTGCACGCACAAGAAAACCGCATCAACGTCGATTCTATCGTCATAAAAACGGTTGCACCGGCAGATAAAGCCGAAATGTTCGGTCATTTGGTTATTCAAGATTACGGTGGTCGTATGAAACCGGTCAATACCTACAGCTCCGAATTGCTCCGCAAACTGACCAAACACGATACATACAAAACCTCGGACGGCAAATCCTTTACTGCCGACCAAATCCTGACGGGTATGATCAGCTATCCCGAAGGGTGGTGGTATGTACCGCTTATTTATTTGGAACGGGGTGACGAAAGTTTACGAAATTTGATAGGAATTAACAAAAACCAAAAATATGCCCGTTTAATCGATTTTTTTGATGATAACGGTAATTACAAATTACAATCCTTTCTCATTGAAGCCCAAAAAAAACGCATCAAAAGAAAATTTGACCAAGACTTAATCAATGTCAGCGGACGAGTCAATCTACTATACAACACCTTGCTAACTAACAATTTAAGACTATTTCCTTTACCAAATGACCCAAATCATAAATGGTATTCGTGGACACAAATCAAACAATTTGATTTTAACGAAGATGATAAAAATTTCGCAGTCAATGCCATACCGCTTTGGGCAAAAGAAATATTTAAAGCCAAAGAAACCGGCGACTACAAATTGGCTGACCAAATCTTAAAAGGTATCGATAAATACCAAAAAAGTTTCGGCAAAAACGTTTATCCATCCGAACAGCATATCAAATGGGAGATTTTTTATAACAAACACGATGCTTTCCGATCTTTATTTTGGCAATTTATGTTGCTATCTATGGTGATTTTCATATTAGCCATTGTTCAAATTTTTAACCGCTCAAAAATCTGGTGTTATCTCACCAAAATACTCTACGGCATAAGCATACTTCTTTTCTTATGGATGCTATTCTTTATGGGATTGCGCTGGTATATCAGCGGGCATGCCCCTTGGAGTAACGCTTATGAATCTATGGTTTACGTCTCATTTGCCATTATTCTTTTCAGCTTGATACTCGGTAGAAAATCAGCTTTGGTTTTGGCTTCCGGACTCTTTGTAGGTTCCATGACTTTGATGATTGCGCACTGGAATTGGATGGACCCGCAAATTGAAAATCTGGTTCCTGTTTTAAACTCGTATTGGCTTGATATTCACGTTTCTGTCATTGTCGGGAGTTACGGACCTTTTGCAATAGCTATGATATTGGGACTTGTTAATTTACTTCTCATGGCGCTGACCAATGAACGAAACAAAGATAAATTGGAATCATATATCAAAGAATTGACCATCATCACAGAAATGACTTTAACAATTGGCTTAGTAATGTTGACAGTTGGAAACTTTTTAGGCGGACAATGGGCAAACGAAAGCTGGGGACGCTACTGGGGCTGGGACCCCAAAGAAACTTGGGCTTTGGTCAGCATAGTAATTTACGCTTTGGTTATTCATGCCCGTTTTGTGCCGGGATTACGCGGTTATTTTGCTTTTAACTTAATGTCAATCATATCTTTTGCATCAATTGCCATGACCTATTTCGGAGTTAATTATTATTTGGCCGGCTTGCATTCTTATGCCAAAGGCGAACCGCAACAGACACCGGTATTTATCTATTATTTTATCTTATCGATAATTATTTTATCGACATTGGCATATTATAAATACCGAAAATATTATTACAAAAACTAAATCTTTAATTATCAATACAGTTTATTCAATTCGTCAACACTGTGTTTGGCATCGCCGTAAAGCATATCGGTATTTTCTTTGTAAAACAAAGGATTTTGGATACCGGCATAGCCTGTTGCCATAGAGCGCTTCATCACAATAACTTTTTTTGCACGCCATACTTCAATGACCGGCATACCGTAAATAGGACTAGCTTCATCTTCCAAAGCAGCAGGATTGACAATATCATTTGCCCCGATTACCATTACCAAATCGGTATCTTTCATCTCCGGATTTACTTCATCCATTTCCAAAACAATATCGTAAGGCACATTGGCTTCTGCCAGAAGCACATTCATATGTCCGGGCAAACGACCTGCAACCGGATGAATGCCGAATGTAACTTTTTTGCCGTCTTTTTGCAATTTTTTTACCAATTCGTAGATAGGATATTGCGCTTTGGCAACCGCCATACCGTATCCGGGAACAATTAATATGTTTTGTGCTTGATGCAACATATCTGCCATCTCATGATAATTAGTTGCGGTAACTTCTCCTTCCATCTGTTGGCTTCCGCTACCGCTCGTATTGCCAAAACCACCGAAAATAACCGACAAAAACGAACGATTCATAGCTTCACACATAATAATAGAGAGAATAGCTCCCGAACTACCTACCAACGCACCGGTAACAATCAATAAATCGTTGCCTAACATAAAACCGGCAGCTGCAGCAGCCCAACCTGAATAAGAATTGAGCATCGAAACCACTACGGGCATATCGGCTCCACCAATTGCCATAACCAACATAACACCGATAAATAAAGCAATAGCAGTCATTAGCATTAAGTAATTCATACCGGAAACTCCGCTCGCCCGAGCAAACAAAATACCGAGCGCAATACTGATCAAAACCAATACGATATTGACCAAATGTCTGCCTTTGTATTGTATTGCTTTTCCGGTAATTTTTCCGTCCAACTTTCCCCAAGCCACGACAGAACCGGTAAAAGTTACGGCGCCTATAAACACACCGACAAAAATTTCTATCAAATGAATCAAACGTTCACTTCCGGTCAAGGCTTGTGCATGTGGATCGATATATGACCCGTATCCCACCAAAACAGCTGCCAAACCTACAAAACTATGTAAAATGGCAACTAACTGAGGCATTGCGGTCATTTGAACTCTGCGAGCAACGATAATTCCTATAACCGAAGCAATAGCTATAGCAATCAACAAATATAAGTGTCCTTGTACATGATCACCCAACATAGTAGAAGCAATGGCAATAAACATACCCGCCATTCCGAATAATACACCGCGTTTGGCAGATTCTTGAGAAGATAAACCGCCTAAACTAAGTATGAATAATATAGCTGCAACCAAATAAGCAGCCGTCTGTAATCCTATTGAAATCATAATTCTTATTTTCTAAACATGTTTAACATACGACGGGTTACAAAGAAACCGCCAACAATATTGATACTGGCAACCAAAACGGCTATAAAAGCAATAATGGATAAAGGCGAACCGAAATCATTTTGCATCTGCAAAAGCCCGCCAATGATAATGATACCGCTAATGGCATTGGTAACCGCCATAAGAGGCGTATGAAGCGCATGCGTAACATTCCAAATAACCTGCCAACCTATAAAAACGGCTAATACAAACACGGTTAAATGTTGCATAAAATCCTTAGGTGCTACTTGCCCGATAGCAAATAATGCCAATCCTATGACACCCAACGCAATGACGGAACCCCAACCTGATTTTTTATTTTCCGTTTCCACAGTTGTTACCGCTTCTTGTTTTACAGTCGTTTTTTTACTGACCGGAAGCGGTTCCGG
>JALVKK010000110.1 GCA_027033875.1 Flavobacteriales bacterium | reverse complement strand
AAATTTATAAATTGTTTAAAGATACAAACGATTTTGGCTTTAAAAATCAAATTCAAAGGTCAGCTGTTTCTATAATGAATAATATAGCAGAAGGTTTTGAAAGAAAATCAAATGATGAGTTTAAATATTTTCTATTTGTAGCCAAAGGCTCGTCAGCAGAAGTAAGATCGATGTTGTATCTGGCTTTGGAATTAGATAAAATATCACAAAATGAGTTTGATGAATTATACCAATTATCAGTAGATATTTCAAAATTATTATCAGGATTAATTAAGGTGTTATAGTTCGTAAAGTTTATAAAGTTTGAATTGAACATTACAAACATTACGAACTTTATGAATTTTATGAACATTACAAACATTACGAACTTTACGAACTTTTAACTTTCAACTAACGTCTATGTGCGGAATATTAGGATTTACAGGAAACAAAAAAATAGTAGGCGACTTGATGTACGGTTTGCTGACGTTGCAACACAGAGGGCAGGATAGTGCCGGAATTGTAACTTTTGACCGGATGTTTCACGTCAAAAAAGGTAAAGGTCTGGTCAATGAGGTGTTTAACGAAAAGCATTACGATAGACTGCGAGGCAATATCGGTATCGGGCATGTGCGCTATACGACACACGGTAGCAATACTCTGGAAAATGCACAACCCATTACCACCAATTATCCTTACGGATTGGCGATGGTTCATAACGGCAATATTACCAATTTTAAAGAGATGAACCGGGCTTTGTATGAAGACTATCATGTTTTGCCGACATCGACCAACGATTTGGAGATATTGCTCTATACTTTTGCGGCGGAATTGCGTCAAAAAGATTTAAAGCAACTAGAAGTGCAAGATATTTTTGATGCGGTCAAAGTAACACAACAAAAAATTGAAGGTGCTTACGCGGTTATTACGGTTATTGCCAATCACGGTTTACTGGCATTTATGGACCCTAACGGAATTCGTCCGTTGATTTTAGGCAAGAAAGAAGATGAAACGGGAACAACCTACGGATTTGCTTCCGAAAATGTTACGTTTGATCATTTGGGATATAAAGTGGTTAGAGATTTACAACCCGGAGAAATTGTTTTTATAGATAAAAACCAACAAGTACATTCGAGTTTAGGTTACCGTCAAAAACAACATTTCTGCGTGTTTGAATATATGTATTTTGCACGCGAAGACAGTATTTTTTACGGGCAAAATGTTGCCGGAAAAAGGGTAAGGTTAGGACAGAGTATCGCCAAACAGATACGTCAAGCCGGTTTACAACCCGATGTGGTCATAGATGTACCTACTTCGGGATATTTTGCGGCATCGGGTTTGGCAGAAGCGCTTGAAGTGCCGCATCATCGCGGTTTGGTCAAAAGCAATTATATAGGCAGAAGTTTTATTGCACCTAAACAAAGCGAGCGCGAAAATATTGTTCACCGCAAACTCAATCCCATCAAAAAAGCTATTCGCGGTAAAAAAGTGGTCGTAGTAGATGATAGTATCGTCAGAGGTACAACTTCGAAGCGAATAGTGGAAATATTAAAAAATGCCGGAGCCAAAGAAGTCTATTTTGTATCGGCGGCGCCACCGGT
>JALVKK010000109.1 GCA_027033875.1 Flavobacteriales bacterium | reverse complement strand
TGAAAATAATCCGGCTGCAATCCCGTAACATTGGAACATGCCGTTACCGAAGCAATTTTTAAAGAACGTTGCTCATATTTTTTGATAAGCACTTCAAATGCTTCAAAATCAATATTTTTTTCATCTTTATAAGGTATGATTTCCACCTCGGCAATGGTTTCTAACCAAGACGTTTGATTGGAATGATGTTCCATGTGGGTTACAAATACCACCGGTCGTTCGGCATCAGGGATATTTATTTGCGACTTAAATTTTTCATGAATTTTCAATCCCAAAATTCGTTGCAATTTATTGACCGCACCGGTCATACCCTGTCCGGTCATAATTAAAATATCATCTTCACCGGCATTGACGTGTTTTTTGATGATATCACGTGCTTCTTCATAAGCCGTGGTCATCAAATTGCCCGTAAAACTCGTTTTGGTGTGTGTATTGGCCGTAAAAGGTCCAAAATCTTCAGCCATTTTTTCTTCGATAGGATGATACAATCTGCCGCTTGCCGTCCAGTCGGTATAAACCATAGGCATGGTGCCGTATGGGGTTTCTATTACCTCGTCAACACCGATGATATTGTCTCTAAATGTTTTAAAATATTGTTCTAATTCGGACATTTTATAAAAATTTTTCTTTGATTTCCACTATTAACTCTTGTGCCAATTGATCGGCTTTTTCTTGCGAAAGCGCTTCGGAATAAATACGGATAATAGGCTCGGTATTGGATTTGCGTACTTGCACCCACGAGTCGGAAAAGTCGATGCGTAAACCGTCTTGCGTATCGGCTTCGGCATCTTTATATTTTTCTACAAAATAATTGATAACCGCATCCAAATCAAAATCCGGCGTAACCGTCATCTTGTTTTTACTCATAAAATACGACGGGTAGGTTTGACGTAATTCCGATAAAGTTTTGCCGCTTTCTGCCAAATGAGACAAAATCAACGCAATACCGAGCAAGGCATCACGTCCGGCATGCAGTTTGGGATAAATAACACCGCCGTTTCCTTCGCCGCCTATAACGGCATTGACTTCCCGCATTTTTTCTACCACATTGACTTCGCCTGTTTTGGCTTTATGATACTGCACGCCATAGCGGTCAGACAAATCTTTTAAAGCTCTGGACGATGATAAATTTGAAACCGTATTCCCCGTATTTTTTGACAAAATATAATCGGCAACGGCAACCAAAGTATATTCTTCGCCAAACATTTTGCCGTTTTCGTCTATCAATGCCAAGCGATCGACATCGGGGTCAACTACAATGCCCAAATCTGCATCGGTTTCAGCTACCCGTTGCATAATGTCTTGTAAGTTTATTTCCAATGGTTCGGGATTGTGTTGAAAATCTCCGGATACATCACAAAACAAGCAGTCGTAACTAACATTTAATGCCTCTAATAATTTAGGAATAGCCAAACCGCCTGTCGAATTGATGGCATCAATGGCTACTTTAAATCCGGCGTTTTTTATGGCTTCCGTTTGCACTTCGTCCATAGCCAAAATAGCCGAGATATGCTCATCGATATAGCCGTTTGCTTTGGTTTCAATATGTCCCAAATCATCTACTCCGGCGTAATTAAAATCATTTTT
>JALVKK010000108.1 GCA_027033875.1 Flavobacteriales bacterium | reverse complement strand
ACGAATTTACGATTTTATTTTCAATTTACTATGCGTGCATAATATTTTTTTCTATGATTTTTTTTTGTTTCGTTTTCATTATTGTTATGGCGGGCTGTGAAGCCTATTTTATGCATATTCGGTTACATTATTACAGACGTTGAATCATATTTATAGCAACAAATTCCAAAAAACGAAAAAAAACGTCATTTAACATTTTTTTATACAGGAATGCTATTAAATTTGCAGTTTCAAAACAGGCATTATTGCCCAAATGAATCAAAATGAAAGAAAAAAGATTAAGAAAAGCGGCGCTCAAATACCATTTGGAACCGCGTCCGGGAAAAATAGAAGTAGTTCCTACCAAAAAACACAGTACACAACGTGATTTATCTTTGGCATATTCGCCCGGGGTTGCGATTCCATGTATGGAAATTCATGACAACCCGCACGATGTTTACAAATATACCAATAAGGGCAATTTAGTTGCCGTAATTTCGAACGGAACAGCCGTTTTGGGATTAGGGAATATCGGAGCCGCAGCGGGTAAACCGGTGATGGAAGGCAAAGGTTTGTTGTTTAAAATTTTTGCCGACATCGATGTGTTTGATATAGAGGTAGATACTGAAAATGTTGATGAATTTATCGAAACCGTTAAAAAAATTGCCCCGACTTTCGGAGGTATCAATTTGGAAGACATTAAGGCGCCGGAGGCTTTTGAAATAGAGGAGCGTTTGAAAAAAGAACTTGATATTCCCGTAATGCACGATGATCAGCACGGTACGGCTATTATATCATCGGCAGCTTTGCTCAATGCGGTGGAACTTGCCGGAAAGAAAATGGAAAAAATTAAAGTAGTCATCAATGGCGCCGGTGCGGCGGCAGTATCTTGCACCAAATTGTATCAGGCTTTGGGTGTAAAAAAAGATAATATCGTTATGCTCGACAGTAAAGGAGTTATTCGTCAAGATAGGGCGTACTTGAGCAAACAAAAAGCCCTTTTTGCTACCAAACGGGACATTCATACCCTTGAAGATGCCATGAAAAACGCCGATGTTTTTGTCGGATTATCCATAGGAAATATTTTAAATGAAGCACATTTAAAATCCATGGCTAAAAATCCCATTGTATTTGCTTTGGCAAACCCGACTCCGGAAGTCGATTACAAATTGGCTACATCGGTTAGAAAAGATATTATTATGGCTACCGGTCGTTCCGATTATCCCAATCAGGTCAATAATGTACTCGGTTTTCCATTTATTTTCAGAGGCGCCCTTGATGTTAGAGCAACTGCTATCAATGAAGAAATGAAATTGGCGGCTGTTTATGCTTTGGCTAATTTGGCAAAAGAGACCGTTCCGGAACAGGTTAATGCCGCTTATCAAGAAAAACATTTGGTATTCGGTAAAGATTATATAATTCCCAAACCTTTTGATCCGCGATTAATTTACAAAATTCCACCGGCAATCGCCCGTGCGGCTATGGAAAGCGGTGTGGCACGTCAGCCCATTGAAGATTTTAATAAATATGAAGAGGAATTAATTGAGCGTTTGGGTGTTGAGACCAAACAAGTGAGAATGATTACCAATTTGGCCAAAAAAGATCCTAAAAAAGTTGTGTATCCCGAAGCCGACTCACCGGAAGTTTTGAAAGCGGCTTATATTGCTTACGAAGAGGGAATTGCGTTGCCTATTTTATTGGGAAATAAAGAAGCAATTGAAGATCTGAAAGATGAATTGGACTATACCGAAGATTTACCGGTTATCGATGTAATTGCACCGGAATCGGTTAAAATGGTTGAAGAATTTGCCGAAATATTCTGGCAAAAACACCAACGCAAAGGAATTACGATGATTGAAGCCAAAAAATTGATGCGAAACCGTGATTATTTCGGAGCTATGATGGTTGAAACCGGTCAAGCAGATGCTATAGTTTCGGGTTATTCGCGTAGTTTCAGAACGGTTTTTAAACCGATGATTCAAGTGATAGGCAAACGCCACGGAGTAGAAAAAGTTTTTGCTACAACCTTGTTGATTACCAAAAGAGGACCTTTGTTTATTACGGATTCGTCCATAGTTGTCAATCCGGATATAAACGATATCGTCAATATGACAACCATGACTACCGAAGTGGTTAGAATGTTCAGAATCAAACCGAATATCGCTTTGTTGTCTTTTTCAAATTTCGGTTCGTCAAAAGATTATGAAGCTCAAAAAATGAAAAAAGCGACAAAGATTTTGAAAGAAAAATTTCCCGATTTGAATATAGACGGCGAAATGCAAGCGGATTATGCTTTAAATAAAAAAATCTTAAAAGAAGATTTTCCGTTTTCGGATTTAGTCAATAAAAAAGTCAATACATTGGTTTTTCCCAATCTTGATTCCGCCAATATTTCATATAGGCTGCTCAAAGAATTAACAGGTGCTCAAATGGTCGGTCCCATCATGATGGGTATGAACAAACCGGTTCATAATCTGCAAGTCGGTTCAACAGCCGACGAGATTGTCAATATGACGATTGTAGCGGTTATAGACGCGCAAATGTATGAAAAACGCATGCGTCAAGAAAAAAGGCAAAACGGTAAAAAATAGAGATGAACGTGTAGAGACGCAACCGGTTGCGTCTCTACTCATTCATCGACAACAAAAATTCTTCGTTAGTACGGGTATCTTCAATTCTTTCTTTGACAAACTGCATGGCTTCTACCGGATTCATATCGGCCAGATAGCGACGCAACAACCACATACGTTGAATGGTTCTGTCGTTGTGTAGCAAATCGTCGCGACGGGTACTGGAATTTTTAATATCGATTGCCGGATACAAACGACGGTTTGCCAAATTGCGGTCTAATTGCAATTCCATATTACCGGTACCTTTAAATTCTTCAAAAATAACTTCGTCCATTTTGGAGCCGGTATCGATTAAAGCCGTAGCAACAATGGTCAACGAACCACCTTCTTTGATATTTCTTGCCGCACCAAAGAAACGTTTGGGTTTGTGCAGTGCATTGGAATCCACCCCGCCGGATAATACCCGTCCCGACATAGGTTGTACAGTATTGTAGGCGCGTGCCAAACGGGTGATGGAGTCGAGCAAAATAACGACGTCCATACCACTTTCTACCATACGTTTGGCTTTTTCGATGACGATATTAGCGACTTTTACATGCCTGTCCGCCGATTCGTCAAATGTAGAAGCAATTACTTCGCCGGTAACACTTTGTTTCATATCGGTAACTTCTTCCGGACGTTCGTCTATCAATAGAATAATTTGATACACTTCGGGGTGATTGGCAGCGATGGCATTGGCTAAATCTTTCAACAAGATGGTTTTACCTGTTTTGGGTTGCGATACAATCATAGCGCGTTGTCCTTTACCTATCGGTGCAAATAAATCGACTATGCGGGTAGATAAAGTACTGCGTCTGCCGGCTATATTCAATTTTTCATCCGGAAATAAAGGTGTTAAATGTTCAAATGCTACCCGATCGCGAACCACATCCGGTTCTTGATTGTTGATTTTATATACTTTTAGTAACGGATAGAATTTTTCACCTTCTTTGGGAGGTCGTACCAAACCTTGAACGGTATCACCGGTTTTCAAACCGAATAATCTGATTTGCGATGGTGATATATAGATATCGTCCGGAGAACTCAAATAATTAAAATCCGCCGAACGTAAAAAACCGTAACCTTCTTGTAAGATTTCCAATACACCTTCGGCTTCGATTATACCGTCAAATTCAAATTCATCGCGTTTATTTTTTTGATGCTTTTGATGTTGTTTATTTTGCCGGTTTTGTTGTTTATTTTGTTTTGGGTTTTGTTTTTGAACTTCTATATGTTCCTCTTCATTAACTGCCGGCAAATCGGCTTTCGAGACTTTTTCCGGTGCTTCCGTTTTTGCTTGTGTTTCAGGTTCCTTTATCTGTTGTTGAGAGAGGTTTTGAGTTCCGCTTGCTTCCGCTTGTCGTTTTTTTCGCGTGCGTTTTTTTCGGGTTTTTTTTGTTTCGGTTGTTTGTTTGGGCTCGTTTTCCTTCGAAGTTTTTTGAGCTTTCTGCTGTTTTTTTTGCGAAGTATCTTGTTGTTTTTGAGGTTGTTTTTTCTTCGGTCGTCCGGGTTTTTTAGCAATCAATTCTTCTCTTTTCTCTTCAAGATGTAATTGACGGGCTTTTTCTTGGACTTCTTTGGGATTATCCGCTTGAAAATCAAGTATTTTGTAAATTAATTCCATTTTTTTCAAATGGTAATACTTTTTAATTCCGATGGTTTTGGCTATCTCTTGCAGCGCAACCAATTTCAGCTGTTTTAATGATTCAATATCAAACATATATTATTTATGATTTTGTTGTTTGTTTTCAATGTTTTTATAATATATTGCAATGTGAGGAATTTTCACAAATTTTGTAATATAGTATAAAGATTATTGTATTATGTAGAAAAGTAATTATGGTGCAATAATAGTAAATTTTTTTTTATTTCATAGCAATTTTGTTTTATTTTTGTTCAAAAATTAGAAAAATGCTTCAACGAATTCAAACTGTTTATATGTTTTTGGGCTTTTTAGCCGCGCTTTTTTATGCGTATTTTGTTTATTTTGAGATTTTTACAGATAACCAACTGTATGGTTTTGCCGCCGGTATGCCGGCTTTGTTGATTTTAATCAATATTTTTTTGTATAAAAACAGAAAATGGCAAATCAAATTAAATATTTTGATTACCTTTGTACTAATAGTTCTTTTGGGTTTATCTATTTACCAAGTTGGATTGTTATCCGGAGAAAAATCATTTTCAGAGAAGGATATTAAGTTGTTAGTTCCGGTCATTTCTATCGTTTTTTTACTTATTGCCAATAAGTATATCAAACGGGACGAAAGACTTGTAAAATCCGTTGACAGGATTAGGTAAACGCAAAAATCTTTATTCAAAAAGCCGTTGTATGTATGCAGCGGCTTTTTTTAGTTGAAAGTTAAATGTTTATAAAGTTCATAATGTTTACCTTTTTATCAGACCTGTTAGATTTCC
>JALVKK010000107.1 GCA_027033875.1 Flavobacteriales bacterium | reverse complement strand
TTTTTATTTCTCACTACGTTCAAAATAACAGCAGTACTCGATACTTGATACTGGTTACTAAAAACTTTCAACTTTCAACCTTTAACTTTCAACTTATTAAGTATCTTTGTCGCATAAACTAACTTATGCAAACCCGTAAATACGCCCTTATCAACTGGTTACCAACCACTGCCAAAGAAGTCAAAAAACGCGGCTGGAACGAACTGGACGTGATTCTGTTCAGCGGTGATGCCTATATCGACCATCCGTCATTTGGTCCTGCGGTGGTAGGACGTATTTTTGAGAGTTTCGGTTTACGCATTGCCATTGTACCGCAACCCAATGTTCGTGATAACTTGCAAGATTTTACCAAACTGGGCAAACCCCGTTTGTTTTTTGCCGTAACCGCCGGCAGTATGGATTCTATGGTCAGTAACTATACCGCCAGCAAAAAGCCTCGTGATAAAGATGCCTATACACCCGGTGGCGAACGTGGTTACCGTCCGGATTATGCGAGTATCAAATACACACAAATCTTAAAAAAATTCTTCCCGGACGTTCCGGTATTAATCGGTGGCATTGAAGCATCGTTGCGACGGGTTACACATTACGACTATTGGAGTGATAGGCTGCGTCCTTCTATATTGTTAGATGCCGGCGCCGATTTGTTGGTTTACGGTATGGGTGAACAACCCTTGCAAGAAATTGTCAAATTGGTAGAACGCGGTGTGCCTTTTTCATCCTTAAAAACCATTAAACAAACCGTATTTTTGCAAGATAAAAGTAAGCCGTTGCCTAAGAACAAACACTGGAATGACATTTGGATTCATTCGCACGAACGCTGTTTGCAAGATAAAAAAGCCTTTGCTCAAAACTTTAAAACTTTGGAAGTAGAATCGAACAGAATGTTTGGTAAAAACCGGATTTTACAAGAAGTAAGTGATAAAATTTTAGTAATCAATCCGGCTTATCCTGCTATGACCCAACACGAAATTGATGCCGCTTTCGATTTGCCTTTTACCCGTATGCCACATCCAAAATACCGCAAACGGGGTCCTATTCCGGCTTACGAAATGATCAAACATTCTATCAATATACACCGCGGTTGTTTCGGCGGTTGTAGTTTTTGCACCATATCAGCACATCAAGGCAAATTTATTGCCAGCCGGAGTAAAAAATCTATCGTTAAAGAATTGGAGCAAATCGTAGAACAAGAAGATTTTAAAGGCTACATTTCCGATATCGGCGGACCGTCTGCCAATATGTACAAAATGAAAGGTAAAGATTTGAGTATCTGTGAAAAATGTACGGCACCTTCGTGTATCAATCCGGTGGTTTGCAACAATTTGGATACCTCTCATAAAGATTTGCTGGACATTTACAAAACGGTTGACAGCCACCCGAAAGTCAAAAAAGCATTTGTCGGTAGTGGTATTCGCTACGATTTAACGGTACCTTCATTCAATAAAAAAGCCAATCCGAAAGATTTGGAACTATATTTAGAACAATTGATTATCAAGCACACATCAGGGAGACTTAAAGTTGCTCCCGAACATACGTCGGACCGCGTACTGAAAATGATGCGAAAACCTTCGTTTAAATATTTTCACGATTTTAA
>JALVKK010000106.1 GCA_027033875.1 Flavobacteriales bacterium | reverse complement strand
CTCAAACTGATGTGGCAATTATACCGTCAAAACAAAGTCGATGAAAAAGCCATGCAAAAAATCGGGTTTAGCTTGTTCCTGTTAGGTAGAACCGTAGGCGTTGCCGCCGAAATAGACGACCACCGTAACCGCGGCTTACCTATGGATACACGTACCCCTATTAGTGAAACGCGATTTGTAATGTAGGTTTATTGAGTTGAAAGTTGCACTTCGACAGGCTCAGTAACCTTAGTTAAAAGTTGAATGTTGTAGTTCATAGAATACTTTTGCTTTTTGATAATTGCTTAACACTTCTAATTTCTAATTTGATGAAATGAATAGTAGGTCGCTGAGTGATCCCGATGGCAATCGGGATTGTATCGAAGCGCCGGTTTTGGAATAGATTAGTTGATTAAATAATGAGTTGTGAATGGCTCATTATTCAACTTTATGTTCTTAATTTCTTAATGTTTAAATTCAAATTGAAAAAAAATCTAATTTCTAAATTCTAATTTCCATACAATTCTATCGTATATTTGCCGGAAAATAAAAAAAATGCCATCAAAAGAAAAAGTTGTCGTTGGTTTGTCCGGTGGTGTCGATTCGAGTGTCGCTGCCAAACTGCTTATCGATGAAGGTTACGAAGTTATGGGCGCTTTTATGCTCAACTGGGATGATACCCGCTATACCATAACCAATGAAATGCAATGGATTAAAGACAGTGAAGATGCCCGCAAAGTAGCGGAAGCGCTGGACATTCCTTTTGAAATTTTTGATTTTAAAAAAAAGTATTTCAAACGCGTGGTCGATTATATGTTTCGCGAATACGAACGTGGTCGTACGCCCAATCCGGATATTTTGTGTAACCGCGAAATCAAATTTGATTTGTTTTGGGAAGAAGCCAAAAAATACGGTGCCGATTTTGTAGCAACAGGACATTATGCCCGTAAAGGACAAACAGAAAAAGACGGCAAAATCTACTACCAATTGCTTGCCGGCGTTGACCCCAAAAAAGACCAAAGTTACTTTTTGGCACAACTCAATCAAGAGCAACTCAAACATGCTCTGTTTCCGATAGGCGAACTCGAAAAACCGGAAGTACGGCGTATTGCCAAAGAAGCACAATTTGTGACTGCTGAAAAACGCGACAGTCAGGGACTTTGTTTTGTTGGTAAAGTCAATCTCCCTGATTTTTTACGCCAACAATTAGCCCCCAAAGAAGGCGATATCATTGTTATTCCAAGAGAATATTACGACCAATTTGAAAATCCCGAAAGTTTTGAAAACGAACGACAACGCTTGGAATTTTTAGGTCGTACCTACGACTATAAACCCGAAGACGGCAAAGTTGTAGGCAAACACCAAGGCGCGCATTATTTTACCAAAGGACAGCGTAAAGGTTTGAATATAGGTGGTTTTAAACAACGAACTTTTGTCATCGACACCGATGTCGTTAACAACATAGTTTATATCGGGGAACATTACACCCACCTCGGTTTATATCGTAGTGCCTTAAAAATTTCTAATGAAGAACTACATTGGGTTCGCCCTGATATGGCACTCAAACCCGGCGAAACCATGGACGTTGATGTCCGCTACCGCCACCTGCAACCTTTACGT
>JALVKK010000105.1 GCA_027033875.1 Flavobacteriales bacterium | reverse complement strand
TAAACGATGATATTATCGTATTTCACGCCGGCACAAAATCCGAAAACGGACAAATCTTGACCAATGGCGGACGCGTTTTGAATGTCGTAGCACACGCAGATACACTGGAACAAGCACGAAGCAAAGCGTATGAAGCCGTTGAGAAGATTGGGTTTGATAAAATGTTTTATAGGAAAGATATTGGAATGCGGGAAAATTATGAATTGAAAATGGAGAATTAATGATGAATTGAGGAGTTGAAGAATGAGAATTATATTGATTTCAGATTTTCAATTTTCGATTTTCGATTTCAGATTGATATGATATTTTCAAATACACAAAAAAATGAATAGGAAAGAACTAGAAAACCGTTTAATAGATTTTGCGGTAGATGTAATTAGTCTAACTAATTATCATAAAAAGAATTATGCAGGCAATCATTTATCTATGCAAATTATCAGGAGTGCTACTTCGGTTCCGTTAAATTATGGTGAAGCGCAAAGTGCCGAATCAAAAAAAGATTTTGTTCATAAATTGCAAATAGTGTTAAAAGAATTGCGTGAAACAATAGTCAATTTAAAAATTATAAAAGGTGCACAATTGAGTAATAATATTGAATTATTAGAAAAGACAATATATGAAAATAATGAGCTTATTGCTATTTTGGTTAAAACTATACAAACACTTAAATCGAAAATCTGATATCTGAAATCGAAAATCTGAAATCAAAACTTTCAACATTCAACTTATTTTTATGAAGAAACTAATTATCTTTATTTCCGGTCGTGGCAGCAATATGAAACGCATCATAGAGGAGACGCAAAACGGTATTCTCAAAGATGTGGCAGAGGTGGTTTTGGTCTTTTCCGACAAGCCGGAGGCACCGGGATTGGCAATTGCCGAAAGTATGGGGATTAAAACAGAAACTTTGTCGAGTATAGGGCTAAAACGCAAGGAATATGATGAAAAAGTGAGTGAAATTATCGAAAAATATGCCTTTGATTTGATTGTATTAGCTGGCTATATGCGGATATTGTCACCGGAATTTGTCAGAAAATATCCGAAGAAAATCATCAATATTCATCCGGCGGATACCAAACGGCATCAAGGTTTAGATGCTTACAAATGGGCTTTTGAAAACCACCTGCCGGAAACCAAAATAACGGTGCATTATGTAGATGAAGGTATGGATACCGGCGAAATCATCGTACAAAAAACCGTAAATTTACAAGGATGTAAAACGCTGAAAGAAGTAGAACAACGCGGCTTGGCAGTAGAACATAAATTATATCCGGAAGTAATCAAAAAACTTTGTTATAATTAGTTTGTAAAGTTCGTAACGTTCATAAAGTTTATAAAGTTGTAGAAAGTGCTTTAAAAAATAAATAGATTAAAATGAAACCGACATGATTAAAATAATTATTAAACACACAAGAAAATGATTATTTTAATCATCAAAGGTTACATATGACATTAATGTTAAAATAGAATATAAACATATGAAACGAACATGAATTTTTTTAATCATAAAATACACACAAGGATATGATTAAAATAAATTCATGAGAGTTCCTGAATGTATTATAAATTTTTATTATTTTTTTGTAAAATAAAAATTTTAAACA
>JALVKK010000104.1 GCA_027033875.1 Flavobacteriales bacterium | reverse complement strand
TACAAATCAAAGGTACTATTCTCGATAGGTGTACCTGTTAATGCCAAACGATTATTGGTTTTAAGCAAACTAGCGGCTTTAAAACGTCGCGACGACGGATTTTTAATGGCTTGCGATTCGTCTAATATGGCATAATTAAATTGATACTCGTGCAACCATTCAATATCCCGCAACAGCGTACCGTAAGTGGTGATAATCAAATGATATTTATTAAATTCTTTGGTATCTTGCCGACGATCTGTACCATAATGATAGTAGGCTTTGAGTTTGGGTGCAAATTTTTCTATTTCTTTTTGCCAATTGAACAATAAAGTAGTTGGTACCACAATAAGATTAGGCGTTTTATCTTTGGCAATAATATGCTGTAAAAATGTCAAAATTTGCAAAGTTTTACCCAGCCCCATATCGTCTGCCAGTATGCCACCCCACCCCATTTCGTCGAGAAAATTGAGCCAATTCAAACCTTCTTTTTGATACGGACGCAGTTTGGCTTTAATGCTTCGCGGCACCTTGACATTTTTGATTTCTTTAAATGCTTTTAGACGCTGTTTTTTCTCCGCTATTTCTTCTAAAATATCCAATTGGTCTTGCCGGTCAAACATTTCGTCGATAATGGAAAATCGTAATTTGGAAATTTTTAGATTATCCTTCTCAACTTGTGAAGCATTACGAAAATATTTTTCCAGTTTATGCAGCCATTCATCAGGCAAAATCCCAACCGAACCATCCCCTAACCGGATATATTTCTGTTTATTGACAATCGCTCTTTTTATATCTTTAAGACTAACGATATTGTCGCCAAACCTTATATCCACCTTGACATCAAACCAATCTTGTCCCGACGAAACCGAAGTGGTAATTTTGCCTTTATGTGGCGAATATTTAAAATTTTTGAGCTGTTTGACACCGTAAAGCTCTATCTGATGTTTGTGTAAATAATCAAAGAATTGATAAAACCACATATCTTTGATAAAATCCTCAAAATGCAGATAAAATAATTTTTGGTGTTTCTGTTCTTCAAAATCAGGGTGTAAATCACTTATTTCCTCTACAAAATCTGCTTCCAATTCCTTGTTACGAACATATTTAATGATTTTATCCGTTTCGGGATCTTTTTGGACATAATCACCTTCAGTTGTCAGCAACACTTCCATATCGTTATCATACACCACTTGCAATTTGATGATGATATAATCCTCTTCTTCGCTCAAAAAAACCTGTTTTTTCTTAAAATCCAATGCAACCGATTCGTATTCAAAACTGTTATCTGCAAATTGAATTTCATAGTTTTTTGCCAATGGCTCAATCACTTTTTGATATAAAATATCTTTATGCGACTTAACCACTTTTAGCTGTTTTGAAAAATTATTTATCAAATAAGTATCTTTTAAACTGTTGAGATGATAAAAGACATTGTTGTAATAAATAATTTTGTCGTCGGAATAAGGCTTATCTATTTTTGAAAAATCAACTAATTCATTATTAATTTTTAAAAAAGCTTGTACGGTAACAAACTGCTTGTTTTGTTTGACTATCAAAGCAACATTGACAAAATTTTCAGATAAAGTGACCGGTCTGAAATCACTTTTTCGCATTAAATAACCAT
>JALVKK010000103.1 GCA_027033875.1 Flavobacteriales bacterium | reverse complement strand
AACCTGCCAAATTACATGAGTTTTCAATGTATTTGGATGGTGAATGGTACAAATTGACCGCAAAAGAAGGTACTTATGACGACAATGATCCCATTGACCAATTGGATGTCAGCGTATTGTCAAAACACATATTGGAGCCTGTATTGGATATTAAAGATTTGCGAACCAGTAAACGGATTGATTTTGTCGGCGGGATTCGCGGTTTGAAAGAGTTGGAAAAACGGGTTGATTACGGCGACTATAAAGTGGCTTTTGCCTTGTATCCCGTTTCAATGAAACAATTGATTAACATAGCAGATACCGGAAATATTATGCCACCCAAAACCACATGGTTTGAACCGAAATTACGTAGCGGTTTGGTGATACACGATATTAGTTAAAATATTATGCCTCAAGTATTTCCTGTCATAATAACGCATCCGTTGCGCAACAAAGTTTGTATCTTCCCTACGGAAGATGATTGTGAATTGAGTTCGAATGAAATAAACAGTATCATTCGTCGCAATCCGTATTCTTTCAACAATATTTTTTACAAACCTTATATCAAACGCTTACAGGGAATCAAAAAATACAAAGCTATCAGACGGCAATATCAAAAGTACAAGAAAAACAGAATTATTGTAACCTCTGAAAATCCCGTTTTTTACATTTATAATATTATTGATAATGAAAAAAATGAGTATTACGGTATTGTAGGTCAAGTCCCTCATAGTGATATTGAAGCGGGAAAAATACATAAGATAGAAAAATCGTTGCCGGCAGCTGTTGAAGAGAAAACAAATAGAGTGGAACATATAGGTTTTATAGCCAAGCCGATAACGCTTGTTCACGAGGATATAGGGGTCATCAATGAGGTCATCAATAAATATAAATCAAAAATTCCGCTATATGAATTTACCCGGAATAACGGTTTTATTCACGAAGTATGGCAAGTTGTTGATCCCGAAGATGTTAGTGTAATAAAAGAGGCTTACCGGCAAGCCGGAAAATTTTATATCATTGACGATAACAATAATTTTGAAGCCTTACATCGTATTTACAAAGAAAGCAACCGTAAAGGACAACATCTTTTTTCGGGACAAGAGGCTTTTAATTTTTTTCCGGCATTTATGATTAGCCAAAACCAAGTCAAAATACATGAATATAAAAAAGGTTTACCACTGGAATATCCGAAAAATACCGAAGAAGTATTAAACTTGCTTCGACCCGATTTTGAGATAAAGTCTGTAAATAATTACGATTTGCCTCTGAAAAACGAAATTTTATTATATACACTCGAAAGAAAATATAAATTATTACCCAAAAAACATATTGATGCCGGTTTGCCGGATTCTTTTATTTTCGATCAGTATATTTTGCCTAAAATAACCGAAAACGATAAACTGATTACGTATGATGAATTTAAGTTTTGTGACGGTAAACGAAGTGCAAAATGTGTTGAAAATCATTTGAATAAAGGAAATTGTAAAATGGGATTTATTATCCGTCCCATGGATTTTGACGAAATAGATAATGCCGTTAATCAAAAGATAAAAATACCATACAAAAGTTTGTATCTCGAACCGCGATTGCTCAAAGGTTTGTTTATTTATGAAATATAGTATCAAGT
>JALVKK010000102.1 GCA_027033875.1 Flavobacteriales bacterium | reverse complement strand
TCGTAGAGGCGAAACCTTGGTAGTAGATGAAACAATAAAAGAATACCATTGAGCCTCATAGAGGCGACACCTTGGTAACGTAATCAACAAAAAATCCTATTAAGCGCCGTTAGGTGCGACATGTTTGTAGTAAATTTAATAAAAAATCAATTATAGCTCCGTAGGAGCGACCTGTTACAAACATTATTTATTTTCAGGTCACCCCTACGGGGCTTTTATCATTAAAACAACATTCTACCAACTACAAACAGTACGCCCCTACGGGGCTCAAAAAATAGCATATTCATTTTGAAACCATACCAAGAATTGGTGTATTTGTAAAAAAATTATTAATTATGGCAAAAAACACATCTATCTTATTAGGAGATTATTTCAATAATTTTATTAATAAGCAAATAAAATCCGGAAAGTATGCTTCGATAAGTGAAGTTGTCCGCACTGCTCTAAGACTGCTTGAATATGAAGAGACAAAAAAGAATGAACTGATAAAAGCCCTAAAAAAAGGGGAATAATCAGGATTTATCAAAGATTTTGATAGAACTTCTTTTTTAAACAAACTTCATAAAGAGCATATCAATAAATAATGAAATATAAAATAAGTCAAGCAGCTAGCCAAGATATTGAAAACATTTGGCGCTACACTACTGAAAAATGGTTAATTGAACAAGCGGACAGATATTTTAATTTAATAATTGACGAAATAGAGCATCTCGCTAAATATCCAAAATCAAGGAAAGATTACAGCCATGTCAGAAAAGGTTATTTTCGGTCTCAAATAAAATCACATTTCATTTTCTACAAGATCAACGAGAAAGAAGATGCAATTAATATCATTAGAATTCTACATCAACGTATGAATATTGATTCACGGTTAAATGGATAAGAACAATAATACACTACGCTTTAAAGATAACTTTATAAACATTTATTTTCGTTAGAAAAAACTTGCAGCAATAAAATTAATTATATAGCTTTGTTGGGCTTCATTAAATAATATGTCAAGTAAAACACGGAAAATAATTGACTTTTAAAAAATTATTTATCTTTGTTATATGAATCTTACAAAGATAATAGAAGAAAAAAATTAAACATTATGAATATACAGAAACGTCCATAGTAAGGTGAAAGTTTGGTGTTTCAAAATGCCCAACGGCAGCCTGTCTAAAAAGCTAAGATTTTTACCTTTTTATGGCACTATATCGTGAATTTTGTGTAAATATAGGGATTTTTGAGATAATTTTGAGAAAAAGTAATAATTTTTAAATGGATTAAACAAATTAATAATTCAACTGCCAAACTAAACCAAAGTATATTGTTCTAAATTGATAATAATCAAAATGTTTTGCTGAATAATCAGCATTATATTGCACTTGTTCTTGATTTTTAAAATCAAAGATGTTATTTATTGATAAGAAAGTAATTAAGGCATTCTTTTTCATCTTGATATATTTGCTTATATTGATATCAAAACGATTGTAATTTTTATACTGTTCCGTATATAATTTTTCAGAAAAAACAGGTTCATAAAATCCGGTTTGATTGTCAAACACAGCACTTGTTATGTCATTGTAAAATGTTCCCGGACGACTTGCATAGGTTAATGAAACGGAA
>JALVKK010000101.1 GCA_027033875.1 Flavobacteriales bacterium | reverse complement strand
TTAATCAAACAACAGTCAAACAAATATTTGTCATCAATGAAGCAACGGTGAAGCAAATTGAAATCTGTAACAAGCTGATTTATAGTGCTATTTTTTCTTTTGTGTCATTATAAACACCTTGTTGATGAAGCAACGGTGACACAAATTTGTGTCACAACAATTAAACTAATTAGGCCCACCAAGGCACATATTCTCTTGCTTTTGTTCCGACGCTTTCGTCATAAATTTTAATTTTTCCGGCTTTTAGGGTTTCGTTTATTATTTTTGATACCATGGAACGGTTTCTAACTTCAATACCGAACCTTTCTCTTAAAGTCGTATTGGTCATAAAATCATTTTGTATATATCGTAAACAAGCGTGCAGATAAGTTGCTCTAACCCTGTCTTGCTTGTTCATTTCTTTTAGTTCTTTATGTGCAAATAAAATACTTATTGTATAACCGTTAGCTACTCTGAAAATAGGTGCCGGCAATTGAAATACTTCGGTTTGATATACAACCTTATCAATACCACTTCCTCTTTCTTCACAAATATTAATTCTTCTCATAAAGGATGCGAGTATTTCATTTCTTGATTTTGGCGGCGTATCCAAAAATCTTTCCGTATCCACCAAAGGTTCTCCCGGATTGGTTATTTCTATACGGTTATCATAGATTTCTATCATCACAGAATTACCAGTTTGAAAAAAATCTTGATGTATAATAGCATTTGCTACTAATTCTCTTATAGCCAAATCGGGATACATTTTTATGTTTTTCCGAAAAGCTTTCTCAATAATTTCATTTGACGGTAAAATATTATTGATAAAATAAATTAAGCTCTCAAACCCTACAGCATATCCTTTTCCTCCTTGTATTTCTCTTATTGTTTCTAATTTTGTATTGCCTCTATATTGAATAATCCTTACTGCTTTTCGTTTTAAATGATAAAATTTTGCAAGATCTTTGGCAAAAAGAATAGCTCCTAAATTTGTAATACTGTATTTTCCGTTATCTTGTTTTTTTATTAAGTCGTCATTTTCAAGTGCTTCAATTATTCCCCTACGGTTTTCAGGCAATGGTAAGTTTAGCAGTTCAAAATATACGGTATATTCGAGAAGTTTTAGAATCTCATTTTCATCTAAATCGGAAGCGGCTATTTTTCGCTCAAACGGAATATTATCAAAAGTCCGCCATAGTTCTCTTTCTTTTTCAGGTAAGTCTTTTAGTTTTTTTTTGATTTCACCGAGTCGTATGTATTCAACACCGTTAAATCTTACCGGATGCCTATAAGCAGGTGAAATTTCCAATAAAACAATGTGCTTATTATTAATATCAATTTCATAAAAATGAAATTCAATTTTCGGCTCTAATAATCTTAACAACCAATTTTCCAATACTTCTCCTCCTTTTTTTGATTCAGAAGGTCTAAATGTTGTACCTACTATTTGCCTTGTATTATTTTCAATACCCCAAATTAAATATGCATTAGTTTTTCTATGCAATGCAGCGGAATTTGACAAAGCACTAATATATTCCCCAATAGTTTGCGGTTCGCTATTATTGTGTTTAAACTCTATCCACTCACTTTCTTTGGGTTGTTTTAAAAGCTCATTTACAAGAGAAATAATAT
>JALVKK010000100.1 GCA_027033875.1 Flavobacteriales bacterium | reverse complement strand
ATGTTAAATGACGCATTAACTTCTACCTGTACAGGCTGAGTTAATACTTCGTCGTTTAGCAAAACCAAATTGATTTTTACTTGCTCGCTTTTTAAGTATTCGGACAGATTATCCGGCAAATGCTCCAAATTTAATGATTGCGTATTAATATTTCCAATATTATTCAACCAAGCTATACGGATTTCAGGCAGGTTGTTGGTTTTTATATACAATTCAACATCTGTCAAAAAGTTAAAATTTACATTTTGCGGATTAATAATTATTAACTTAATGTCTTTTATCGTCGCTTTATCTATAAGATATGCAGAAGTATTAAAATCTTCAAAGACTTTTGTATCAACATCTAATGTTTGTGCATCTAATACAATAGGCGTTTGAACAACCATATCTGCAGGTACTTCAAAAGTAGTTTTTGTTTGAACGCTAAATTGTGCATATTTATCTATTTTCTCACAAGCAAAGAGCAAACCTAAAAATAAACTAAAAACCAATATTTTTCTCATAATTTTGTTTAAAACCAAACAATTACACAAAGATATGAAAATTTTTATGTTCCTTCTTTTTTTCTTAGATTTGTTTTTCATTTTCAACATCTTAGGACATGAAAGAAAGTTTTTTGCATTATATCTGGCAAAACGGGTTTTTTGACCAACATGATTTAACAACCAACCAAGGCAATCAACTATTGATTCGTTTCAAAGGTTTGTCAAATACCGATGCCGGACCTGATTTTTTAAATGCACAAATCTTAATCGATGACATTTTATGGGCGGGACATGTTGAAATACACAAACAAACTTCTGATTGGTATGCACACGGCCACGAGAAAGATCCTGCTTATGACAATGTCATTCTACACGTAGTTTATGAAGATAATATGCCGGTTTACAACTCTCATAACCAACAAATTCCGACTTTTGAATTGTCAAAATATATCGACAAAAAAGTCTTAAAAACTTATCAAAAAGTCTTTGAAACCCAAACATTTTTACCTTGTCAACACGCCATTGACAAAATAGACGCGTTCACACTAACAAACTTTAAGCAACGCCTGTTTGTTGAACGCTTGGAAGACAAATATAAAAACATTAAAAATTTGCTGACCGGAACCAAAAACGATTGGCACCAGATTTTTTACCAAACGCTCTTAAAATATACCGGTGGTTCGGTCAACAAAGAGGCTTTTGAACTAATCGGTCGCTTGTTGCCTCATAAAATTTTTATCAAATACAAAGACAACTTACCAAGACTGGAAGCCTTGCTGTTTGGTGTTGCAGGTTTATTAAATGATGACAAAAACGATGATTATTACCGTACATTGCAAAAAGAATATCGCTTTTTAAAAACCAAACATCACTTGGACGAATTACCGCCCGGTGGTATCAAATTTCACCGCTTACGACCTTCAAATTTTCCGACTATCAGGCTGGCACAATTTGCCCGCATATATCACGAAACCGCACATTTGTTTGAGCAACTCCTTGAACTGAACAGCATAGAACAAGCTGTTGAAATACTGTCGGTTACCGCTTCAGATTATTGGAACACCCATTACAATTTTGATAAAATTACCAAACATAAAAAGAAAGCCACCGGCAAAGATTTTGTCAAT
>JALVKK010000099.1 GCA_027033875.1 Flavobacteriales bacterium | reverse complement strand
GTTCAGATTGTCTAGGGAGTGGAACGTAAAATTTAGGAAAAGTTTCGTAAGGCTAGCGTCGTTTCAAGCATATAATGTCTGAAAAGTTGAAGTTATTTTTGTTGAGAACAAAGCATAAAATTTTCAGTATAGCCGTAGCTATGGTTAAAATTTTTAATGCAGTTATCTGCAAAAAGAACGAAACTTGGTTGGATAATTATATGCTTGATGCGACGCTTTGTTTTTGTTACTTTTTTCGGCGATGGAAAAAAGTAATGATAAAATAAACTCAACTTTACGGTGTCCCTGTGCGGAAAACAGGAGCGACGCAGTCGCAACGGGAAGCCCTAGTAAGCCGGCAGAAAGCAAGATTTAATCCCGGAACTTTATCAGGTTTCGGGATTTTTTTTATCTACAAATTAAAAATGATACCATAAACAAGTATATATTAGTCTAATAAATCGTTTCTTTTTACTGTATTAGCCCCCTAGGGCGTCTCGTTTGTAGAAAAAATGCCCTAAAAACCCTTAAAGCCCCATCGGGGCGACCTGAAAGATGATCAATAATCTACGGGGCACTCCTACGGAGCTGATATTAAGTAATTGTCAAGTTATTATCTTTGGATATATTAAATTTTAATAAAATTATAGAATAAAACAAATATGATGCGTTTGCCCTGTTAGATAGTTAGTAACAAGTAGCAAGCGGAGCGTAGCGACGTCCCGTACCCGCAGGGTCGGAATATCAAGTAGAGATATTGCACTGCAATGTCAAATCGCAAATTTGAATTTATCTACCTTTTCCCCAATTCAATTACTTCCGGATTTTTAATTTCATTTTTGTCAATAACAAAACGAATCATGGTACGGATATGATGAAAACCGTGTTTACCGGCGGCTCCCGGATTCATATGCAAGAGTTGGTATTGCTTGTCGTACATAACTTTCAAAATATGCGAATGACCGGAAATAAATAAATCGGGTGGATATTTTTGTATGGTTTCAAGGGCTTTACGGCTGTAACGTTTTGGATAACCGCCAATATGAATCATAAAAACTTTAACTTCTTCTATTTTAAAATGCAGTTGTTCTGTAAATTCTTTGCGCAGGTCACCACCGTCTATATTGCCGTAAACGGCTCTTAAGCTACTGTGTTTTTTGATTTCGTCGGTTACTGCCGTTGTACCGATGTCTCCTGCGTGCCAAACTTCGTCGGCTTGTTTGATATATTTGAGCATGGTATCATCAAGATAGCCGTGGGTGTCCGAAAGTAATAAGATTTTTTTCATTAGTTTTGTACTACCGGACAAAATTACGACAAATTGCGGTATTTTTTAGAACTATCTTATGCAGGAACTCATTATCACGGTTGGCAAACTCAACCTAACGCCGAAACCGTGCAAGTCACTATTGAAAAAGCTTTGAGTTTATTGTTGCGAACTCCCACAAAAATTACAGGTGCCGGACGCACCGATGCAGGCGTGCATGCCCGTCAAATGTTTGCGCATTTTGATGTTGAAAATGAGATTGATCCGGTTGATTTGACTTACAAACTCAATTCTTTTTTGCCGGGTGATATTGCCATTCATCAAATACATCCGGTAACAAATGACGCTCATGCTCGTTTTGATGCCGTAGCCAGAA
>JALVKK010000098.1 GCA_027033875.1 Flavobacteriales bacterium | reverse complement strand
TCACCAACGTTATCACCAACGTTATCGGCAATAGTAGCAGGGTTTAACGGGTGATCTTCGGGGATACCGGCTTCTACTTTACCCACCAAGTCGGCACCAACGTCAGCGGCTTTGGTATAAATACCACCACCAACACGGGCAAACAAAGCGATAGAAGAAGCACCGAATGAAAATCCGGTAATCACGGTAATCACTTTGTGGATATCCCAGCCCATACCGGAATAAATCAAGAATAAAAGCGTCAATCCGGTAACACCCAAACCGACAACTGCCATTCCCATAACACTACCACCGGTAAAAGCAACTTCAAGAGCTTTACCTAAGCTGGTACGGGCGGCATTGGTAGTTCTAACATTGGCATTGGTAGCGACACGCATACCTATAAAGCCTGCCAAAGCAGAACTTAAAGCGCCAATAATAAATGAAACACCGACCAACCAAGAAGATTCTTTGGCATCGGCAGAAAAAGCCAAAAGTCCGAAGACAACAGCAACAAATATCCATAAAACTTTGTACTCGGCCATGAGAAAAGCCATAGCGCCTTTGCGGATATGTTGGGATATACTTTTCATCCTATCAGTTCCAACTTCTTGTTTAGCTACCCATACAGAGCGCCAATAAGTAAATAATAAGGCGATAATTCCGATCGCCAAGACTACATAAATAATGTTTTGAGTCATTTTTAGTTCGTTTTTTTAATTATTTTGCAAAAATAGTTAAATTAATGTATTTTAGAACATATTTCAATTATTTGTTGTCCTTCTAATTAAAAAATTTATTTTTTTTAGGTATGTTAGCAAAGTTTTTGACAATTGCTAAAATTATAACATAATAGAATGAATCTTGTTAACCCCATCCGTTATATTTTTTACGCCAATTTGAGTGTTGATACTTTAAAAAAAGCACTTTCTGACAAGCGACATAGGAGCGATAAGACTTGTTACTTGATACTAAAACATTCAACGTTATAAACATTATAAACATTCAACTAAAATATCGTTCTATTTCGTCAAAAATCCGGTAAATTTCGTCTAAATTATCTTCCGTTACCAAGCGGATACGAAACTGTTTAAAATTAGGAATACCTTTAAAATAGTTTGAATAATGCGGACGGGTTTCCAAAATGCCTAGTCGTTCGCCTTTCCATTTTATAGCCAATTCCAAGTGTTTTTTGACCATTTTCAACCGTTCGGAAACTTTGGGAGTTTCTAAAAGATTTCCGGTTTCCAAGAAATATTTTATATGTTTAAAAATCCAAGGATTACCGATTGCCGCCCGGCCTATCATAGCGCCATCCAAACCAAATTCGTCTCTGATACGTTTGGCATCTTGCGGTGTTTTGATATCGCCGTTGGCAAACACCGGTATGTGGATGCGCGGATTGTGTTTGACTTCGGCTATTTTGTACCAGTCCGCTGTACCGCTATACATCTGTTTACGTGTACGACCGTGTATCGAAATGGCTTTTATGCCGACATCTTGCAATCGTTCGGCAACTTCGTTGATGACAATACTGTTGTCGTCCCAACCCAAACGCGTTTTGACCGTTACCGGTAAACGAGTGTGTTTGACCACAGCTTCTGTCATTTTTTGCATCTTATCCAAATCCCGCAAAATACCGGC
>JALVKK010000097.1 GCA_027033875.1 Flavobacteriales bacterium | reverse complement strand
ATCATATCAACCGATTTGTCAGCGTGTACGATTTCAATGCTTAAAGCTTTGCCGGGGGTAAATTCGTTCAAATCGACAAAATTGAAACGATCGTCCTCCCTAATTTTATCATAGTCTGCTTCATTGGCAAAAGTCAATCCCAACATACCTTGTTTTTTCAGGTTGGTTTCGTGAATACGGGCAAATGATTTAACAATTACCGCAATCACCCCGAGATGACGCGGTTCCATAGCAGCATGTTCTCTTGAAGACCCTTCACCGTAATTGTGATCACCGACAATCACACTTAGCAATTTGGCTTGCTTAATATCTCTGGCAACTTTGGGTACCGCTTCATATTTTCCGGTCAAAGGATTTTTGGTCTCCCCTACTTTTCCGTTGAAAGCATTGACACCGCCAATCAGCATATTGTTTGAAATATTGTCGAGATGTCCGCGGTATTTAAGCCAAGGTCCGGCCATCGAAATATGGTCGGTTGTACATTTGCCGACAACTTTTATCAATAAAGGCGCATCGTATATATTATCACCGTTCCAAGCCGGAAAGGGGGTCAACAATTGTAAGCGTTCGGAATTCGGATTTACCTTAATTTCGACATTAGAACCGTCGGTTACCGGCGCAATATAACCCGGGTCATCTACTTCAAAGCCTTGTGGTGGCAATTCCCAACCGGTCGGATCTTCAAATTTATACCCGTCAATCGTATCTGTTTCAGGATTGAAATCCAAGCGACCTGAAATAGCCGTAGCCATTACCATTTCGGGCGAGGCTACAAAGGCGTGTGTATTGGGATTGCCATCGGCACGCTTGGCAAAGTTTCGGTTAAATGAATGGACAATCGTATTTTTCGGATTGCCTTCAATATCATCTCTACGCCATTGTCCGATACAAGGACCACAGGCATTAGTAAAAATCTTAGCACCGAGTTTTTCAAACACTTCCAAAATACCATCTCTATCGGCTGTATAACGCACTTGTTCCGACCCCGGATTAATGCCTATTTGCGCTTTGGGTTTGATACCTTTTTCCAATGCCTGACGAGCTACGGAAGCCGCACGGGACAAATCCTCATAAGATGAGTTGGTACAAGACCCGATTAAGCCCCATTCTACTTTGAGCGGCCAGTCATTTTTGCGGGCTGTTTCAGCCATATCTTTTACCGGCGTATCTCTATCGGGTGTAAAAGGTCCGTTTAAATAAGGGTGCAATTCACTCAAATTAATTTCTATAACTTGGTCGTAATATTTTTCAGGGTTTGCATAAACTTCATCATCAGAACGTAAATATTCTTTGATTTGGTTAGCGGCATCGGCTACATCGTCGCGACCTGTCGCTCTGAGGTAGCGTTCCATAGCGTCATCGTAAGCAAAATTTGAATTGGTAGCCCCCACTTCGGCACCCATATTACAAATACTACCTTTACCGGTTGCCGACAGACTTTCCGCACCTTCGCCAAAGTACTCAATAATGGCACCTGTTCCACCTTTTACGGTCAAAAGACCAGCCACTTTTAAAATAATATCTTTCGGTGCTGCCCAACCGCTGAGTTTTCCGGTCAGCTTCACGCCTATTAATTTCGGAAATTTCAATTCCCATGGCATACCTGCCATCACATCAACCGCATCGGCACCACCAACGCCTACGGCAACCATACCCAAACCACCGGCATTAACCGTATGCGAATCGGTACCGATCATCAAACCGCCGGGAAAAGCATAATTTTCTAATACTACCTGGTGAATAATTCCGGCACCGGGTTTCCAAAAACCGATACCGTATTTTTTTGAAACAGATTCTAAAAAGTTATAAACTTCATTATTGCGATTAATAGCTTCCTGCAAATCCTTATCAACACCCATATAGGCTTGAATCAAGTGATCTAAGTGTACCGTCGAAGGTACGGCAACTTTACTTTTTCCGGCTTGCATAAATTGCAACAACGCCATTTGTGCCGTAGCATCTTGCATGGCTACACGGTCCACTTTAAAATCGACATAATCAGATGCCCGTTTGTAAATCTTGTCCGGATTGCCTTGCCATAAATGTGAGTATAATATTTTTTCAGAATAAGTCATCGGTCGTCCCAATACTTTTCTTGCCTTTTTAACCCTGTCGGGAATGGTCTCATAGACCTTTTTTATCATATCAATATCAAATGCCATATAGTTAATTTTTATGTTTTTTTTTAATTGTAACAAAAATAAGATTTTTTGAACAAAAAGTTGCTCTCAATAGTTATTTTTTCAGAAAAATATCATACTTTTGCTATTTAGAAAGATTCTCAATAATGAAGTTGAAAGATTTAAAAAGACACCAAAAGGCTATTATTGTCAATTGTCAAGAAAAAGCCTTGCCTCTCAAACTGATGGAAATGGGTTGTGTGGACGGCGTGGAAGTTACCTTGTTAAACAAAGCGCCATTCGGAACGCCCCTATATTTTATTATAGGCGACACACGTATCGCATTAGGCAAAGAAATTGTAAATGAAATAGATGTAGAACTTGTAGAGAATGGGGCGGAATAAACAGTATAAAATAGCACTTGTAGGCAATCCGAATACCGGTAAAACCTCGTTATTTAACAAACTGACGGGACTACATAAAAAAATCGGAAATTATCCGGGTATTACCGTCAATCGTGTATCCGGACATTTTAATTTAGATGATGGTACCGCTATCGAATTGATTGACTTGCCGGGGACTTACAGTCTGCATCCTACCTCAAAAGACGAAGAAGTTGTCTTAAAAGAATTACTACTTAACCGAGAAAGTATCGAGGGCGTTTTGATGGTCGCCGATGTCAATAATTTGAAACGAAATTTAATTCTGCTGAAAGAAATTCAAGATTTGGATTTTCCGGTCATGTTAGCCATCAATATGTGCGACGAAATGCAGAAAAAAGGCATCGAAATTGATGTTGAAAAACTACGTGAATTGCTACAAATTCCGGTTATTTTGGTCAGTGCCAAAAAAAGTAAAGCCGACGGGCAACGCGAAGGTAAAGGTAGAATTCATCAAATGAAAGAGATGATACCGGAAATGTTTGAAACGCCTTCAAAAAAATATTTTGAAACTTACGGTTTAACAGGTACAAGTATCGATTTTATCAAAGCCGATTATCCGGACGAACCTGTTTATAAATTGTGGTTACTTTATACCGAACAAGATAAATTTGAACCGGAAATCAAAGTGAATTATCCGAAAATATTCGATTTACCTTTTGATAGAGGCACTCTCAAACGTTTGTTGCAAAAGGAAGTCATCAAACGCTACAAAGATATCAACCGGATATTAAAAGAAACCTACCGTATTGATAAAAGTAAAGCGACCGGTTTAACCGAACGAATCGACCGGATTTTACTGCACAAAGTTTGGGGGATTCTTATTTTTATACTGATTATGTTTTTGGTTTTTCAAACCATTTTCAGTTGGGCATCTGTGCCTATGGATTGGATTGACAACTTTTTCAGTCAAACAAACATATATTTAAAATCACACTTGCCGGATAACCAATTAACCGCCTTACTTACCGACGGTATTATATCTGGTATAGCCGGTGTTCTGATTTTTGTACCGCAAATTGTCTTATTGTTTTTGTTTATCACTTTACTCGAAGAGATGGGTTATATGAGTCGCGTGGTGTTTTTAATGGACAAATTGATGCAGCCATTTGGTTTGTCGGGCAAATCGATTGTACCGCTTTTGTCCGGTACCGCTTGTGCCGTACCGGCTATTATGAGCGCCCGTACTATCGAAAACAGTAAAGAACGCTTGATTTCGATGTTGGTTACACCTTTTATCACCTGCTCTGCCCGCTTACCGGTTTA
Source organism: Flavobacteriales bacterium (assembly GCA_027033875.1). Classification (GTDB taxonomy): domain Bacteria; phylum Bacteroidota; class Bacteroidia; order Flavobacteriales; family Flavobacteriaceae; genus WGBX01. The sequence continues at coordinate 1,324 of JALVKK010000097.1, read as the reverse complement.
TACGATTATCATCGCTCTGGTAATTCCTCAAAACGATGTCGCCGGTTTTGTCAATCTTCAAGGCTTGGTCTTGTTGACTTTATATTTGTTGGGATTTATAGCTTCGCTTGTTTCTGCCTATATTTTGAACAAAATTATCAAATCATCCTATAAACGCTATTTTATTTTGGAAATGCCCGAATACAAAGCGCCTATACCCAAAAACGTATTTATTTCGGTTTGGGATCATGTCAAAGCTTTTATATTCGGTGCCGGAAAAATTATCGTAACATTTTCGATTATTTTGTGGTTTTTGGCAACACACGGCGGACAAGAATTTCGGCAAGCCGAACAAAAATTTGCTACTCAAAACAAAGTTACAAATAATGATTTGGCTTCATACAAACTCGAACATTCTTATTTGGGACAAATGGGTAAAAGCATTGAACCTGCCATCAAACCATTAGGATACGATTGGAAAATAGGGATTGCGTTGTTGACATCTTTTGCGGCACGTGAGGTGTTTGTCAGTACTTTGTCAACCATATACAGTGTCGGTAATACCGATGATAATCAACGTCTTCGCGAGCGCATGGCAAATGAAAAAAACTACATCACCGGCACCAATACTTTTACACTTGCCGTAGGCATTTCGATACTCTTATTCTACGCTTTTGCCATGCAATGTTTCAGTACATTGGCAACATTGCGCAACGAAACCAAAACTTGGAAGTGGGCAATTGTCGTTTTCTTTTATATGACCGGTTTGGCATATTTGAGTGCTTTTGTAGCTTATCAGATATTGAGTTAAAAGTTGAAAGTTTATAAAGTAGAAAGTGGATAGCGGTAAAGTGCCAAGTGGAAAGTGCGGATGAATTGAAAATTGAGAATGATATTTCTCTTCCTACTTTCGTAGGGATCGAAATGACAGATAGCACGTTTGAAATGACAAACATTGTCTTTCCGATAAAACAATCAGTGACGTTTGTCATTTCGAAGAAGGAACGACTGAGAAATCTCAAATAACCAAATAAACAGTATCAACAAATAACCATTAATGACTAATATTATAATTTACATAATAGTTCTTTGGGCGGTTTGGCAGGTTTATAAGCATTTGTTTAAGAGCGAAAACGGTGGTTGTGATAAGTGTGGGAAGGAATAGCTCAACAAAACACTATCAATAAATCAACCGCAAACTATCCTTATCCCGCACCCCATTTAAAAACGATACAATATCCATCATTTTTTTGCCTTGTAGTTTGACAATTTCAGGGTAAATAAAACCGTCTCTGACCGCGATTTTCATTTCTTTTTTGCCGGCGGTGATTTTACCGGTTGGTTC
>JALVKK010000096.1 GCA_027033875.1 Flavobacteriales bacterium | reverse complement strand
TTTGTGCAAAAAAACATCACATAAAATTCCAAGATGATTTTGAATTTTATTCGGTAAATCTTCAAGAAGTTTTTTTGAGTTTTTAACCCCAACAACTTCGCCTTTGTCATTTTTACCAATAATAATCTTTCCTCCCGATGCATTAGCAAAGCCACAAATCCATTTCAGATATTCGTCTTTCCAAATTTCTTTCCACTCAATATTTTGACTTTCTTGCATTTATTCTCTTTTTTACAAAAATACAAATTAAAAGTTTATTTCAATAGATTGTTTATTATATTCGCATCAGTGTTTTTCTTTTACCTTGCACAGAACTATGCAAATATAATGAATAAATGTGTTTATAATGTTGAATTTTTGTAGAGACGTTGCTTGCAACGTCTCTACTACATGGGTAAACGGAAAAAAACAACACAAAATACTAGAAATGAAAAAACAAATTGTAAAATTCAAAAAAACAATTATTTTTGTTTTTGTATAAAATGAACGCCACTAACACCTGACGATATCTAACTATCAAATAACCAATATCACCATATCATCAAATAACCAAATAATAAAAATGATAATCCTTCTCCTGGACAAAAACCACCCGCTACTCAAAGACGGCTTACGTAAATCAGGCTTTGAAATTGATGAAGATTATACTTCTTCAAAGCAAGACATTGAAAAAATCATTGGCCGTTATGACGGGATCATTATCCGCAGCCGTTTTCCTATTGATAAGCAATTTTTACAAAAAGCGACTAAACTCAAATTTATCGGAAGGGTAGGAGCCGGTTTGGAAAATATTGATGTGGATTATGCTAGTGAACGGCAAATCCAATTGTTTAATGCGCCGGAAGGTAACCGTAATGCCGTAGGCGAACATACATTGGCGTTGATTTTAAATTTGCTAAACCGTATAAACATTGCCGACCTTGAAGTACGACTGGGGGTTTGGAAACGTGAAGCTAACAGAGGTGAAGAATTAGACGGTAAAACCGTTGGAATAATCGGGTATGGCAACATGGGAAAAGCCTTTGCCAAGAAATTGCGAGGTTTTGACGTGGAAGTATTGGCTTATGATATTAAAGATAATGTAGGTGACGAGAATGCCCGGCAGGTTGATTTAGCGGAATTGCAAGCCAAAGCTGATATATTATCGTTGCATGTACCGCATACGCCATTGACTTACAAAATGGTTAATTCGGAATTTATCAATAACTTTGCTAAGGATTTTTGGCTCATCAATACGGCCAGAGGAACGGTAGTAGATACAGCTGACTTGGTTGAGGCTTTGGAGCGGGGTAAAATACGCGGTGCCGGATTGGACGTTTTGGAATATGAAAAATCATCGTTTGAAAATATGTTTGGCTACAACGAACCACCGGAAACTTTTGCTAAGTTGATAAAAAAGGGAAATGTAATTTTTACACCGCATGTTGCCGGCTGGACAAAAGAGAGTAAAGTGAAATTGGCAGAAGTCATTCTTGAGAAAATAGAAAAATGGAAAAATGAATTGATAATGGATAAGTAAGTGGAAAGCGGTATAGTGCTAAGTAGAAAGCGATAAAGTGCGAAGTGCGACTTCGGATACCGACAATAGTCGGTACAGGCTATCGGACATCGGACACCCGACACCCGACATCAAAATCAAATAACCAATTA
>JALVKK010000095.1 GCA_027033875.1 Flavobacteriales bacterium | reverse complement strand
GCCGGTTTGTTTCGCGAAGTGCCGATTACCGAATATTTACCCAAAAAAGTCAAAATGGCGATAACCGGCAACGGTAACAGTAGCAAAGAGCAAGTAGCGGCGATGCTCAAACGCTTGCTCAATCTCTCGGCTTTGCCTACCAAACTCGATGCTACGGACGGTTTGGCGGTTGCGGTTTGTCATTATTTCAACAAAGGACAAAGCGGAAGTCCGAAAAAATACGGCAGTTGGAAAAGTTTTGTAACAAACAATCCGAAACGGATAAAATAACAAATTGAAAATTAAATGGTGATTTCTCATTATCTTTGAAAAAAAGTTTTAGTGATACTAAATTAACTTTTACTCAGGACACTGAGTCTGTCGAAGTGTAACATTTAACTAATTTATGATTTACATAATCCTTTTCACAACGGTCATGACAGGCGTATTTTTGGCAATGCGTCTTAAAAACATTAACAATCAATACATTAATTTATTGTTGAGTTTCAGCGGTGCCTATCTGTTATCGATTATTGTCTTTCATTTATTGCCGGGTGTTTACGGCAAATTGGATGGTAAAACCGCCGGTTTTCTCATAATGAGCGGTATTGTTTTTCAATTAATTCTAGAACTTTTTTCTCACGGCGCCGAACACGGACACAAACATGCTTTTAGTCATAAAACCCCTTGGTTGTTGTGGTTGAGTTTGGCAATTCATGCTTTTTTGGAAGGGCTGCCTATCAATCAGGGACACCACTTGCACACAAGTTATTTATACGGTATTCTGATACACAAACTGCCGGTTGCTATGGTTTTGACAACCGTAATGCTCGATGCCGGACTATCCAAACAAAAAATACTTATATTTCTAACCGGTTTTGCTTTAATGTCTCCGGTAGCTGCATTTTTGGGTAGTTATGCAAGTTTTATGATCCATTACGGCGCCTATATCAATGCTTTTGTAATCGGTATTTTGGCACATATCGGCACGACTATTTTGTTTGAAAACGAACATTCACATCATTTCAATATCCGTAAATTTTTGTTGATTTTTATAGCAATGTTTTTAGCTTATTTAACTTAATCTTTTAGTAGCTAGTAACTACTCTCTTTTATAATCAAAAGATTCAGGTGCTTTAAAACTACCACGTAAAGAATTGACAATTGGTGAAGTTTTTTTATCCTTTTGTTCTTCAGCTGTTACAGCTTTAAGATAATTTTCAATATATTAGTGTATTAGTGGCAAAATTATTAACGAACTATTGTAAATAGTATAAGTGCAGAAATAACAAATTTTATACCACTACACAAATTTTATTTTCAAATCCGCTAACTTTGTACTGAAAAATCATAATGGTTAGCCTAAAATTTTCTAAGAAACAGAATAAATCTTTACTCCTAAAAATAATAACTAAATTTGCACCAAACATTTATCAATCTTATGCACAAAGCTGTTTTATCTTTGGGGAGCAATCTCGCAAAAACTTTTGATAATCTGCAAACCGCTGTCGATTTGCTCAATATTTTTGCCGGACGTATCATCGCAACAGCTCCGGTATATCAAACCAAGGCTTGGCAGTTTGACGGAAATGACTTTTTAAACACGGTGCTGGTTTTACAAACGACATTGTCTCCACAAGAATTATTGCATAAAACCCAATTAATTGAACG
>JALVKK010000094.1 GCA_027033875.1 Flavobacteriales bacterium | reverse complement strand
TTTACTTCACCTGTTATTATTTTGTTTTTATTATTTATATAGTCAATTATTTTTGCTTCTTGTTTTGTTAGGATAATTTTTTCGCCACTTTTTCGCTGTTTATTCGCCACTTTTTCGCCACTTTTCCGATACTTTTCCGCTACTTTCTTGTACTTTATTTACGATTTTATCTCGGTAAAATATCACCGACACAAAATTGCTGTTTTCTTTGAATTCAAATTTAATATTGTTGTTTTTACACATTTTTTCTATTCTTTTTATGCCGGTTCCCCAGGTTTCTACATAACCGAGTTCTTTAAAAACCTTTGCAATAATTTTGTTTCTTAATTCACTTCTGCCCTCAAACACATCGGTTACAGTCAATCCGTTGGGCAGTCCGCCGGGCGATACGATTTCAACCATATCATCATATACGGCTACTTTTATATCGCTGTTGCGGGTATAATCTCTGTGAATAATGGCATTCAGTAATGCCTCCCGTAATACAACCAAAGGAATTTCATATTGTTCCACTCTTTTCAGTCCTTCGATATTTGCTTCTAAATTGAGATGATTTTTAAGAAATAAAATAGCATTATTCAAATTGGAAAAAGCATCTGCTGAAAACTCCTTTTTATCAAGAAAAATATCGCTTGTAGTTCCCTTAAAACGGGCGCACTTAATGCCGGTATTTTCCAAATTTCCGGTAATGATTAGAAGTGCATTTGTAGGAATATCCTTGCCGTATATGTTTTTAAACAGTTTCAGATTTCTAAGTTGAGAAATTGATACGCTTTTGTCAATCTTTTCAAATTCCTTGTATATTGGCGTTAAATCTATTTTTTCGGGTGTTACGGAATAGTTTTCTTCTTCATCAAAAGTCTTTCCCATTCGCTGTCTTTCCAATTCTTGTATTATATTTTCGTCAGCCAGCCGGTTTGTTGTGCCGATTCTTATATAAGTTCCATTTAATTTCCCTTTATTTTTCAAATAATAAGGCAGTAAACTACCTTTGTAAATTTCAACAACCAATAAGAGTTTGCCATCAACATTCTGTACATATATTTCGGGTAAAATATTGGGATAACACAAATCATAAATAACGGATGAAACTTTTTCCTGTATATCAAAAATTTCATCATCGCTGACGCCTACAATCTCTCTTTTATCATTTAGCCGATAATAATTTTGCCACCGGCAGTATTAGAAAAAGCAACAGCCGTAGCAGCAAGTTTTTGAGACGCCGGTAATTTTTCTTTTAATTCCAGCGTTTTTGATTCACCGTTTTTTATCAGTTCAATTATATTCATAATTCAAATCCCATAAGTTTTAAATGTTCCTTTACTTGATGTTCCAATTTATATACTTGTCGTTCTATTTCGGGCAAAGGCGTTTCGTAGCGTTCGTAGAGTTTTTTGATGCGGTTAAGCATTTGCAGGATGATATCTTCGGCTTCGTCGTTGATACCTTGTGCCAGAGTTTTTAACCACTTTTGGTTAATCAAGAGTCGTGTTTTTTTGATAGTCATATCTATAACAGGGTATTATTTATGTTAAGTTAATCATTAGTTTTAATGATTAACTTGTAAAAATACAAAAAATATTTTTAATTGAAAATTTGCAAATTTTAAACAGCACCCTATTGTTTTTTTGGGTAAAAAGTTTATTTTTGCA
>JALVKK010000093.1 GCA_027033875.1 Flavobacteriales bacterium | reverse complement strand
CACAAGCAGTTGTCTAAAACAGGTGTAGCATTTGAAATAAGAGTTTATGATGATGCTTCAACTCAAAGGTTTGAAACGGAAACATTTTTACAGGATTTTCCGGAAGTGGTATATAAACGTCAGGATAAAAATTCGGGCAGACTTGCCATCAGATACCGCTTGGCGCAAGATGCACAATACGATTGGTTACTCTTTATGGACGCCGATGTTTTTCCTGCTGACAGGTTTTTTGTTTCTAAATTACTTAAAAGTATTGAAAATACTGAAGCAGACGTGTATTTTGGCGGTGTTAAAGTATCTTCTCAACCGCCTGCTCCTGATCAAACTTTGCGGTGGAAATACGGTATGTCTCGCGAAAATAAAGCTTTGAATGAACGGCAGAAAACACCTTACAAAAGCTTATTGTGCGGCACCTTGTGTTTTAAAAAAAACGTGTTTTTAAGTGAAGCGGAAATCATGTTGCCAATCAATAAATACGGTTTGGATGTTTTGTTTTCTTACCGGCTTAAGAAAAATCAAAGAAAGATACACCATTACAACAATCAAGTCACCCATTTGGGTTTGGAAAATAATCAGGTGTTTATCAACAAAACCCAATCGGCAATGGAAACCTTTAAGTTTTTAATTGATGAAAATTTCATGTCGCAAGATTATGCCACCATCACTGCAACAGCATACAAAATTAAACAAAAATGTCCGGCAGGTGTGTGCCGTTTTGTATTTAGATTGGCAAGTCCTTTGTTGAAATTGAATTTGTTGGGTAAGCATCCTTCTCTAAAACTCTTTGATTTATATAAATTATTGTATTTTAGTCAATTAAAATAAGTTTAAATGCCAAAGATATCCGTTGTCATTCCGCTTTACAATAAAGAAAGCTATATCAAAAACACGATTGAAAGTGTTTTGCATCAGGATTTTAAAGATTTTGAAATTATTGTGGTTGATGACGGCTCGACTGATAACTCATTGAGAATAGTTAAACAATTTGCGCATACTTTTATTACAACCATATCACAACAAAATCAAGGTGTTGCCAAAGCTCGTAACACCGGCGTACAAGCTGCTTCCGGTGAATTGATAGCATTTTTAGATGCAGATGACCTTTGGTTGCCGCATCATTTGTCCGAAATTGCAACTTTGTCTCAAAAATTTGAAAATGCGAGTTTTTTTGCTACGGCTTATCGCCTCAAAATTAATCGACACCGGTATCCTGTTGTTTATGATTTTGATGAGCCATACACATTGTTAAAACCTTATTATCGTTATGATAACGGGCATACCTTGTTTTATATCAGCAATTTTGCCATAAAAAAGTCCGTATATATACACGAAAAGGGGTTTAAATCGGGGATTGACGGTGAAGATACCGAATTTTTTATCCGTATCGGTCAAAAATATCCTTTGGCTTACAGCAATAATATCACGATGATACATCTGAAAGAGGCGGAAAACAGTTTGTTTAGTCGATATAAATTGGAAAAAAAAATCCGGTTATTAAATTTTTTTAAAGATGACGAACAAAAAGATCAGTATTTAAAGGCTTATCTCGACAAACATCGCTTTGCATGGATCATGGAATCGCGTATAAACGGCAAATCGCAAATAGGTGAGAAATTAAAACGAGAAATTCTCTTAAAAAATCTTAATTACAAACAAAAAATATTGATAAAATTACCTTCTTTTTTGCTTCGGCTACTAAAAATAACACAAAGAAAATTACAACAAACAGGTTTGTTTTTATCGGCATTTTCAAAATAAATTAAGAGGCGTTTTTTTTCGCCTCTTAATTGAGATATTAGTTTTTTTCAGGAATATTTTTTAGGGTTTCCTTGAGATAATCCCAGAATTTTTGTACTGATTTGATATTGACGCGTTCGTCGGGTGAATGGGCGCCTTGTATCGTAGGTCCGAATGAAATCATTTCCATATCGGGATAGTGAGACTTGATAATACCACATTCCAGTCCGGCGTGACAAGCCACTATTTCGGGTTTATGTCGGTACATTTTTTCATATAATCCGGTCATAATCGATAAGATTTGTGCATCGGGGTCCGGTTTCCAGCCCGGATACGAACCGGTTAATTCGACATCTAATCCGCCTAACTCAAACGCACTTTTTAATGCATTGGCTAAATCTTCTTTGGTACTTTCAACACTCGAACGGGTTAAATTGTCTATTTGAATTTGTCCGTTAGCCACATTGACACTTGCAACATTATTAGAAGTTTCTACCAGATCTTCCATATCCGGACTCATTCTGAAAACGCCGTTGTGTGCAGTATAAACGGTTTTTAACAGGCGTTCCTGATCTGTTGAGTTCATAACTTTTGCAGGCAATACAACCGGATTAAATTCAAAAGTCAAATCCGGATCTTGTTTGGCTTGTTCCACTTTGATTGTAGCAGACAAATTTTTCAAGTCATTGAGAATATTCGTTGCATTATTATCCGGAAAAACAACAATCGCTTCTGCTTCACGCGGTATGGCATTGCGCAAGCCGCCACCGTGAATTTTGTTTACGCGTAAACCTTTGATACTACCGAGAAATAACAAGCGGTTTAATATTTTGTTGGCATTGCCACGATACAGATGAATATCCATACCCGAGTGCCCGCCGGTCAATCCTTTGACTTTAATTTGATATGCTTTGCCGCTATTGATATTTTCTTCCCGATAAACACCTTTTGCCGTAATATCAATACCGCCTGCACAACCGATGTCGAGTTCGGTATCTTCTTCCGTATCGAGATTCAACATAATCTTAGCGTCTAAAATACCTTCTTCGAGATGTTGCGCTCCGGTCATACCGGTTTCTTCATCAATGGTAAAAAGTGCTTCCAACGGTGGATGCGGAATATCTTTTGAAGCCAATAATCCCATAATGGCTGCGACCCCGATACCGTTATCAGCGCCGAGTGTGGTACCGTCAGCCGTTACCCAGTCGCCGTCAATCAACATTTTGATACCGTCTTTTTCAAAATCGTGGTCAGTACCTTTATTTTTTTGAGGCACCATATCCAAATGCGATTGCAAAGCCACCGTTACCCGATTCTCCATACCGGAGGTTGCCGGTTTTTTGATAATCACATTACCTATTTTATCTTCAAAAGTTTCTAATCCGAGTTTTCGGCCAAAGTCTAACATAAATTGTCTGACTTTTTCTTCTTTTTTTGATGGTCGCGGCACGGCATTGAGTGCTGTAAAATTTTCCCAAATTTCGCGAGGCGTGAGTTTTGCTATTTGTTCGTTCATTTTAGATGAGTTAAAAGTTGAAAGTTAAAAGTTGAAAGAAGGGACGTAGCATGCTACGTTCTTACTGTTTCATATGTTTTTTTACAATTATGAGCGGAATATGTCTTCCAACATAATAAACCGTTAGCATAATAGGTATGAAATATTTTGCCAAAAATTCTTTTCCGACAAATTCGTTTATCAACAAAGCAAACAATGCAATTGTCAATAGAACGATAATGTCTAATGTTAACAGTTTTTGTCTCAGTGTCATTTAAGCTTATTTTTCAGTAAATTGCCCCATATTGGCGTATTTTTCCATACGTTGTGCAATCAATTGTTCTTTCGGAATATTTTTAAGTTCGGCATAAGTGGTAACAATTTTTTTGGCAACTGTTTGAAAAGTTTCTTCGGGCTTTCGATGAGCGCCACCTACGGGTTCGGGGATAATTTCATCTATCAGACCCAGTTTGAGCATATCCGGTGAAGTCAATTTCAAAGCATTTGCTGCTTGCTCTTTGTACTCCCAGCTACGCCATAAAATTGATGAACATGACTCAGGTGAAATAACGGAATACCAGGTATTTTCAAGCATAAAAACACGGTCGCCTACACCGATTCCCAAAGCGCCACCCGATGCACCTTCACCGATAATAATAGTGATAACGGGTGTTTCCAATTTTGACATTTCCATAATATTCCGGGCAATTGCTTCTCCTTGTCCGCGTTCTTCTGCTTCAATCCCCGGATAAGCGCCCGGGGTATCTATCAAAGTAACAACAGGAATATCAAATTTTTCTGCCATTTTCATCAATCGTAATGCTTTGCGATAACCTTCGGGATTTGCCATTCCGAAATTGCGATATTTTCGGTCTTTGGTGTTTCGACCTTTTTGCATTCCGATAAACATATATGTTTGATTGCCTATTTTTCCCAATCCGCCTATCATGGCTTTGTCGTCGGCAAAATTGCGATCACCGTGCAACTCCAAAAAAGTATCGCCGGCTAGTGCTTTGATGTAGTCTAACGTAAAAGGGCGGTCGGGATGTCGCGATAATTGGACCCGTTGCCAAGGTGTTAATTTTTTAAAAATTTCTTTTTGTTTTTTTTCTATCTCTTTTTCTATTTTTTTGCAACCGGCATCTATGCCCGTTTCTTCTGCTATCTCGTAACATTTTTTCAAATTATTTTCTAATTCTTCAATTGGTTTTTCAAAATCTAAATATTCCATAGTTTGTTGTAATTGAATTATCGTGTAAAAGTAAAAAAAATAATTCTAAAAAAACATTATACATTATCAATATGAATGCTTTTTTTGAGAATTATGTTTTATCAATACATTTAACACAATGATACTCAGAATAATAAGACTTCCCAAATAAAAACCCGAAGTCATTTTTTCTTGTTCTTCTAAAACGAGAACAGCTAAAATAATTCCGTAAACAGGTTCCAGATTGATAGTCAGCATCACCGTATAAGGACTGATATTTTTCATCACATTAAGTGATTCGGTAAATGCATAAGCCGTACAGACACTTGCCAGAATGATTAGAAACATCCAATCGGAATATGAAGGAACGGGAACCTGAGATAAATCGCCTCGAAGAAACAGAATGAGACTTAAAAACAAAAAACCGTAAAACAATTGAAAAAAAGATAATTGAATACCTGATTGCTGCTTGATATACAAACCGTTGAGAACTGAAAACAGACCGGATAAAAAAGCTGCTATCAAAGCAAAATAAACCCCGTAGTAATTGATATGTTCCACTTTGAGTAATACAAAAAAACCGCCCAAAATCAATAAGCCCAGCCAAATTTCGTGAAAATAAATTTTACGTTTGAATAAAACCGGTTCCAGTAAAGATGTAAAAAACGCACCGCTGGACATGGTAATCAAGGTTACGGATACATTGGATACTTTTATGGCATAAAAAAACGCCAACCAGTGCAAGGCAATGATAA